>NZ_AP025511.1:600587-900881 GCF_024347635.1 Vibrio tasmaniensis | reverse complement strand
TGGTTTATAACCGAGCTTCTTCATCATAGGAATAGTAATCGAACCTGTAGTCACCGTATTCGCAATCGCAGAACCGGAAATAGATCCCAAACCTGCCGATGCCAATACCGCGGCTTTCGCAGGACCGCCACGGTATTTACCCGCGATGGAGAAAGCGAGATCGATAAAGAACTTACCGGCGCCAGTCACCTCTAGAAATGCACCAAACAACACAAAGATGAATACCGTTGTCGCAGCAATCCCTAACGCAGAACCAAATACACCATTAGCTGAGTAAATCTGGAATTGAATCAACTCTTGTAGCGTATAAGCCTTAATCGAAAAGCCACTTGGCAGCATGTCACCGAACGCGCTATACGCAAGGAACAACGCTGCGATTAACACCATCACCCAGCCAACAGTACGTCGACACCCTTCTAGAAGCAGTGCCAACAAAGCACTACCAGCAAACATGTCGGCAAATTGAAGCCCATAGAATAGATGATTGATGTCGTTATAATCGAATATCCATAATCGGTAGCCAGCAAATACCACCACGGCACACAAGATCACATCGATCAACTTGCCAAAAATAAAAAGCTTATTCTTTCGGTTAGAGACCAATGGATAATGAAGGAAGATCAAGACCAGTACCCAACATAAGTGGATAGGTCTAAAGTAGGTTGCTGAGATCGTTGAACTCACGCCTTGCCATATCTGAAAAGCCGATAGTGCTACGGCAACAATTAGAGTCAAGTAGCCCATTGTTTTAACGAGTTTCTCATAGGGTAAAAGCTGAGGTGACACGTTTTGATTATCAGGGGTAATATCCATATTAATGCCTACTGGATAAGAACGAATTGCTAAAAAGGGTAAGTGAGATTTCACTTACCCTGAGGTAGAAGTGTTACTTGCTTACCGAATCTAGGTACTTCTGAGCACCTGCATGAATAGGAACGCCTTGCAGTCGAGAAGCATTCTCTGGTGTGGTCATTTCAGCCATTTTCACGACTTTACGAATATCACCAATGTTCTCAAAAGCGGCTTTAGTAAGATTGTATGCCATGTCATCACTCATGTTGGCATTAACCACCAATACGTTCCAAACACTAAGTGTCGATACTGGATCAACCTTATTGTAAACACCGGCTGGAATGTCGTAAGCACTGTAGGCTGGGTATTGCTTCATGAAGTTGGCACTCTCTTGTTCAGAGATAGAAATCACCTTAACGTCGTGAGTTAACGCAATCTGTGTTACCGCGCCAACACCTTGACCACCAACAATGAAACCCACATCGATTTGACCGTTTGCCAAAGCATTAGTGGTTTCGGAATAGTTAAGGTAAACCGCATCAATATCTTCTTTCACATCAATACCCATCGACTCAAGTAGTGCTGCAGATGTTACTGCCGTACCACTAGCAGGAGCGCCAAGGGAAACTCGTTTACCTTTGAGTTGCGATAATGAGTCAATTCCAGAGTTTTTGAGAGTGATGGTGTGAACTAGATTTGGATACAGAGCAAACAGCGTTTTTACTGGCATTTTCTTAGGAAATTTTCCTTCGCCATTGTAGGCATCCAGAACCACGTTACCCATAGCAATACCGGCGATCATATCGCCACGCACGACCTTAATGGTGTTCTCGACAGACGCTGCTGTCACTTCGGCTTTTGCAGTCACATCCGATACGTTTTCAGACCAGACTTTAGCCAATGCGCCACCGAATGGGTAGTAGATACCACTTTGACCACCAGTGCCGATTGAATAGTTTTCTGCACTTGCCATCGTAGGCAGAATCGCGAGTAAAGCGACTAATAAGTTACGTTTAAGCACAATCATCTCCTTGATTATTAACCGTAATTAGATAGACACCTAACTACAGGCTTTATTTTCTGTTCGTTTTTTGAGCTGTTCAAACATTACATGCGATCGAATATTGTGCAATTAAATACTATGCAATTGTGAAGCAAGTGTTAAATTGATCACTTATCAATAAAAAAGCGCCCAAGCTAGTTGGTGCTTGAGCGCTTTTAATAAACTGAAGATGTTGATTAGAAGTTATAACCACCACAGATCATGAATACCCATGGGTCAATATCAAAGTCTGTTGAGTGCTGTTTCCCCACTAGCCTTGTACTTGGCTGCAGTATCAATGTCTGCGTACCAGACGGATGCGTTTAAAAACCAATCGTCGTTGATCATGTAACCCCTTCACCTTGTCCGGATCTGTTTGTATCAAAATAGAGCAAGCCAACATCTCGTACGCATCAATTTGGTGCAGACCTACAAAAATCAATCTCACCTCACTTAATATTCAATGAGTTACATTTGGCGCAGCGCTTGCAAGTCTATGTTCATAATCATAAATACATTGAGGTTCTGACCATGCAAGACACTCTAACAATCGTTCTGGCCGGCGGTGTTGGCTCTCGGCTTTCTCCCCTCACCGATAACCGAGCAAAGCCTGCGGTACCTTTTGGCGGTAAATATCGAATCATCGATTTCACGCTCGCGAACTGTTTGCACTCTGGGCTACGCCAAATTTTGGTGCTGACTCAGTACAAGTCTCACTCTTTGCAAAAACATTTAAGAGATGGTTGGTCGGTGCTTAACCCCGAGCTCGGCGAATACATCACCAATGTTCCCCCACAAATGCGAACCGGTGATAGCTGGTATAGCGGTACAGCCGATGCCATCTATCAAAACTTGTATCTGCTTTCTCGTAGTGAAGCTAAGCATGTGGTGGTGTTATCCGGCGACCATATCTATCGCATGGATTACGCGCCAATGCTCAAACAGCACAAAAAGAACGAGGCCGATCTAACCGTAGCGTGCATGGAGGTTTCGATTGATGAGGCCAAAGAGTTTGGTGTGATGGAGATAGACGAATCTCTAGAGATCAATAACTTTACCGAAAAGCCACGTTACCCTGCATGTGTCCCCGGTAGACCGACTCGAAGCATGGCTTCAATGGGCATTTACGTCTTTGATAAAGAGGTGTTAACACAAGCGCTACTGGCGGATGCCGAAGATCCGAACTCAAGCCATGATTTCGGTAAAGATATCATTCCTAAATTGGTCGGTAACAACAGTGTTTACGCATACAAGTTTGGTGATGAAGAAGGCCGAGTGACCCAAGATGCGTACTGGAGAGATGTGGGCACGATCGACTCTTATTACCAATCCAATATGGACTTATTAAAGCCCGCCTCACCTATCGATTTATACCAACCAGATTGGGCGATTCGAACCTACGAGCCGCAACTTCCGCCTGCGCGAACCATAGCTTCTGTAGAAGGAAATCAAGGAATATTCATCAACTCAATGATAGCGAATGGGGTGGTGATTGAAGGAGGTTCGGCGCAAAACTCTATCTTCTTTCCTAAAGTGAAAGTCAGCAATGCCGCGATTGTGATTGATAGTATTCTGTTTGAAGATGTTGAGATTGGAAAAAATTGTCACATTCAAAACTGCATCATAGATAAGAACGTCAAAGTGCCAGATGGCACTCAAATCGGCATTGATAGGCTTGCCGACACTAAACGCTTTCACATATCGAAAAAAGGCGTGATTGTGGTGCCCTCTTCTTACCAATTTGAAGAGTCATAGCTATCACTAACACCTGATGGCGCTATAAAGGCAGCCCATAGCTGCCTTATTCAATAGTCGCGTTAACGGAGCTTCGCTTTTTATAAAAACCACACTTTTTATATCAACCACAGTGATTTAAAAAGAAAGCATCATCGGCATCAAACTAGCAATAATTTTAAAACTTAAACTAGAATAAGTATTTGAGCTAACGTTTGGTTAAGGCGATAAAACCTAGGCTGGCAAGGTAGATTAGAGGAATGCTTCGCGAGTGAGGTATTTTTGAACATGTATTGAAAACACGAAACATAATATGCGATCAGTTCTTCGGACTTTCAAGGGAGTAAAGGGAGATTATTTGATAACACTGAAGTGAATCACACATGTGCTATTTCGCAGTTGGTTAAACTAACCGATGTTTGCTACGTTTAAATGACACAGTCATTGGAAAGGTATGATTTATGAAAATAAATGTTCAAACACATCATGTATCAATTAACGACGAGTCACGCAAAGACATCGAAGGTAAATTCGAGAAGATATCTAACCATTTCCCATCACTGATCAGCTGCGACATCATCATCACAAAAGAACACGGTCAACACCAGGTTGAAGTGTTCACCAACTACGAAGGTGTACGTGTAAACGCAAAAGCTACAGATGACGTTATGTATCCAGCTATCGCTTCAGCACTCAAGAAACTTGAAGCCGGCCTAAGTAACCGTAAAGGACAATTGAAATCAGACTTACACGAGAAACCAACGAGCACGAAGCCAGAAATTGCTTCAGACATCATCCAAGAGATGAAATTGGTATAACTCGACTCATAGTTGAAGCGCACTAACGAATAAAAGTGCACAAGAATTACAAAGCCAGCACACGTTGCTGGCTTTTTCGATCTACCCCTCAATCACTTTATCAATCAACCTATCACTTTGATTTTGTCTGTCACGAGTCACTAAATCCCCTTCGCTTCCAACCTTAGAACACAGCCCAACCCTAGATTGTTTTGACCAACTTATGTCACTGGCTGCTATAACAATCCCTAGCCGTATTTGATACAGTTGTAAGCAAGGATTTAAACAAGAAAAGAATGTTTATTATGAAAAAAATCGCATTAATTCTATTTCTCACGACTCAACTTATGGCCTGTACAGAAGTAGGCAGTGAAGCTTGGTGTACTGACATGAAAGAGAAGCCGAAAGGCGACTGGACTGCCAATGATGCGGGTGACTTTGCTAAACATTGTATTTTCTAGTCACTTTATTTGGCCCAATTTTTATTGCTAATGGGCAATCCTAAATCATCTTAGAGAATAATCATCCCATCTCGATAAGTCAGTGCTGGCGAAACATCCTGCCCAAGTAATACAGGGCCATCAAGGTCGACGATTTCAGATTGCACGGCGATAGGCAGAGCTGCACGCATCGCCAAAGAAGTACCAAGCATACAACCAGACATCAGAGTAAATCCTAGCCTTTGAGCTTCTTCTGCAAGAACCAATGCTTCAGTCAAACCACCGGTTTTATCGAGTTTGATGTTAACCATTTCATACTTGCCCAACAGCGATGAAAGCTGTGAAGTGGTATGGCAACTTTCATCGGCACACAGCGGAATTGGGTGCTCTATATGTGCCAATGACGCATCGTGTTGCTGCGGTAAAGGCTGTTCGATCATTGCAATATCAAACTCTGTTAGTTGATTAAACAACTCTTCGAGATTCAGCCCCGTCCACGCTTCATTGGCATCCAGTACAATCTGAACATCTGCCGCGGCTTCTCGTACAGCACGAACACGCTCTACTACCTGCTCACCATCAAGCTTTACTTTTAGAAGCTTCGCGCCATTCGCCACATAATCTCGTGCTTGGGTCGCCATCGCTTCTGATGTGCCGATGGAGACTGTCATTGCTGTCACCATTTGATTCGGTAACTCAAACAGGCTATTTGGGAAGACCTGGTCATGTTGTTTGGCTTCAAGCTCCCAAAGCGCACAATCGACCGCATTTCGCGCTGCCCCTCCGGTCAATAAAGACTGAAGATGATCTCTTAACTCTGCCGGATCGGTAACGCCTCGTTCAAACATGGCTTCAAGTGCGCTAGACGCTTGTTGGATTTGCGCTAACACAGACTCCGATGACTCGCCGTATCGTGGGTAAGGCGTACATTCGCCCTGAGCTTGTTTGCCACCATGTTCAATGTAAACACGAACAACGTGACACTCAGTTCGGCTGCCACGAGAGATGCGAAAAGGTGTTTGCATCGCGATAGTAATGGGTTCTGCTGTAATCTTCATAATTTCACTCGGTTGATGTTCGCTTTAACAAATGGAAACGTAGAAATGATGAAGCCGTTAAAGTGAATGTCGCAAATGATCAGTAATGTGTTGTACACCAAAACGAACCGGGTCCGTCACGGGTACTTGATAAAGTGTGGTCCATTCTTGGCACAATGTCTCAGCATCTTCAATGCTAATCGCCGATGTGTTTAAACAAATACCGACCAGTTTCACGTCTGGATTCGTCAATCGCGCGGCTTGCAAGTTAGCTTCAATGGTATGTTCAATCGTTGGTAATTTGGCATGAGGAAGGTTGCGAATATGTGGTCGCCCAACTTCATGACACAGCACCAAAGCATCAGCTTGTACGCCATGTAAAAGACCCAAACTCACGCCTGCAAACGAAGGGTTAAATAACGAACCTTGGCCTTCAATGATGTCCCATTCGTGGTCAGTAAAATCGGGGCTAATCGCTTCAACCGCGCCAGAAATGAAATCCGCAACCACCGCATCAATAGAAATGCCTTTGCCTTCAATCAAGATACCTGTCTGCCCTGTCGCTTTAAACTGAGCAGAGATTCCTGCTTGTTTAAGCGATTTTTCAATGGCCAACGCCGAGAACATTTTTCCTACTGAGCAATCTGTTCCGACTGTGAGAAGGCGTTTACCTTGTCGTGGTTTGCCGTTACCAACCTTTAGATCACCATCAAAGTGTCGTACATCATGAAGCTTAGTCAATCCTAGTTGCTGCATGTCAGCAAGCGGTGAAAGTTCACTCAATCGTTGGTGCATGCCAGATGCAATCTGAAATCCCATTTCTGCCGCGGCCATTATGGTTGGCTGCCAAGAATCAGGAATAACACCACCAGGGTTTGCAGTACCAATCACTAGCGTTTTCGCCCCCTGCGCTTGAGCCTCTTGCAAGGTCATGTCCGTTAAGCCTAATGAAACGGTATCGTCTGTTAAACGAAGCTGACCTAGGCAAATTTCTGGTCGCCATTGGTGGATACCGCGAGCTGTTTTTGCGGCAAGTGGGTCGGTAACATCCCCAAGAAAAAGAAGGTAAGGTTGAGCGATAGACATGAGTATTCCTAATTAATAAATCCTTGTATGGATTTACTTTAATTAAGAACTTAGAAGCTGCCGAATACCTATTTATGGCGAGCCTATAACCTTAAGTTATAGGGTGAGTATGGCTCTTCAATGAAGCGATAAATTGCTTAACGGAAATAGACTGAGGCGTATGTTCAGCACATAAAGTCGAGACTGAAAATGGAATAGCTGGCTGCAGTTGCAATACGCGAACCGAGTCGTCATTTTGATATTGCTCTGCCGTCCACGGATCGACAATCGCAAAGCCTGCTTGGTGCTTCACCAATTCCGCGGCCGCGCTATATCCGCGCACAGATATCGGATGGTGATAATGCTCATCTCGCGCAATAAGGCTTTGATGTAACAGTAGGCCTAATGGATCGCGGCTATCAAGCCCGATGATTGGCAAGGGATAATTGATCAGATCATCAAGGGTTAATTCCGTAGGTAACTGTTCAACGGTGTGGGAAGGAACCAGAACCTTGAGTGATTCAGTTAAGAGTGTTTCACTTAATATGGCAGGCGGTGTTTCGTCCCCAAACGCGATGGCAATATCAAGATCATACTTTAATAGCCCAGCACAAAGTTCATCACGATTTGCTGTCAGCAACTCAAAAGAGATAGCTTGTTTACTGCCATTTTGTTCGCGAGACATTTGGGCTATTACCGGAGTCAGCAATTTAGTCGCCAGAATCGGTGGCGCACCAATACGTAAATGCTGATGGCCTTGCTTGACTTTGTTGGTCAAAGAACGAAATTGACCCAGTTGCTGATACACTTTTTCAGCTTCGGGCAGCAAGGTTTTCGCCTCTACCGTTGGCACTAATCGCCCTTTAACACGTTCGAACAATCCAAACCCAAGTTGTTGCTCAGTGTGCGCCAGAATACGAGTCACGTTAGGCTGGGACACATGCAAGCTGCGCGCGGCTCCAGATACGGTTCCGGTCTGCATAATGGCGTAGAAGACTTCCAACTGTCTTAGGTTCACATTGATGTCCTTGTGGTTCGCGAAACAAATCTAGGGGTTAGCTTTTCTTGTATTAGCTAAGCTGTTTATCGGTCTAGCTGTTTAATTAGCTGTCTATTTATCTACTCGGCTATTTGGCTATTTGGCTATTTGGCTATTTGCGTGAGTTTATTTTAGTAACTCAGCTATCGTAGGTTGAAGCACCTCAGCCCAAGCTTGGTAAGCCTTCGCATTCAAATGTAAGTCATCACACGAGTACTCATTCGACAAAAGCTGATCCGGTGACAATACTGAATTCACATCTAAAAACGTAATGCCTTGCTGGAAACAGTACTCGCTTATTTTGCTATTGAGCAGTTCTACCGACGGATTCAAACCTTGCAGTTTAGAGCCAACATAAAGCGTTGATTGCACCAATATTCGAATATCGTTTTCTTGCCACACCTTAAGCATATCAATGTAGTTCTGGTAGATATGATCGACATCATAACCTTGCGCTAAATCGTTAATTCCCGCCATAAAACACACCAGCTTTGGCTTCACATTCAGCGTGGTATCAATACGGCGCAACATACCGGTTGTGGTATCGCCTGCTAGGCCACGATTGACCATCGAAACATCGCGAAAAATATCTGCCCATGGAGCCCATTCGGTGATCGAATCACCAAACATCACTAAGTCTGCATTCGGAGAGAAATGGCGATGATTGTCTGATGTCATGATGTAACGGCTCATGCTGTGGCCTCGTTGCTGAATCTCAGATTGAAGTGCAATCGATTCGAGGATTTCACTATCTGGTGTAGTGCTATCAAACTGAGCCAGTAACCCTTCGATGTGAGGATTGAAAGGGCTAAGACGTGTACTTAGTTGATGCTGTTCTTTAAGGGAAGATAATCGCTCTAATAAAGCATATAGAGATTGGTTTTGACCGACTTCTTGGAATAACTGATATAAATCAAGGACAGGATTCTGTTGCAGTGCGGCAAGTAATTGCTTGTCTTCCATGGTGTTATCTAACCCTTCAATTATCTGATAATGGACTCAAGATAATATCCGATTGCGTACGGGATAGATAACATTAGAAACAGAGAATGACTGATTCTCAACAAGGCTGTTTACATACCGCATAAAAATATCTTCTTGTACAAATCTCGTTCCGACTCAAAAATCAGCACTTCATCATAATATGTATAAGAAATTAGCCACATATTGTGACCTCAGTCTCTCAGCCTACCGTCTACTCCTATTGCCACTATTTAACGGAGGATTTATAGAATATCAGGATGGTGAATAATAAGTTAAATCATAATAATAAGGACCTTAACGTGAAACTTTCTCTATCCAATACCGCGTTGGCCGTTACCGCCATCCTACTTGCAGGTTGCCAATCTGCACCTGAATCTGTTCAAGTCCCAACGGCATACCAATGCCAAACGAATACCAATGCCGACGTGAATGACTTGAGGATCTATCAAGTGATGGTCGAAAGCTTTGTCAGTGGCGATGACTCAATTGGTCATGGGACAGGCTACGGAACCAGTCACCATAACGGAGATATCCAAGGTATTATCGACTCACTTGATTACATTGAATCTCTTGGCATGAACGGTATTTGGCTGACCCCAATCTTTAATTCAGAGCCTATCGAAAACCAAGACCATTGGGCTGATAGGTTGGATGCAACTGGTTATTTTGCCACTGATTATTTCAATATCGACCCGAGATTCGGCACGATAGAAGAAGCTAAAGCCTTAGTTGAAGAAGCGCATGCTCGAGGGCTTTATGTCTTCTTTGATGGCGTATTTGGCCACCACAAAAAAAACGTAGTGCCGTCACCAACAGGTAAGCTGCCCCAAGGACAGGATAATCCAGTCTCATACCCTGAGAGCCTAGCCTTCTATCAAGAAGTTGCCGAGTATTGGATCAAAGAGCTCAAAATTGATGGTTGGCGCTTAGATCAAGCTTATCAAGTGCCAAAAGAAGCTTGGAGTCAAATCAGAGAAACGGTAGACACCGCTTCTTCCCAAGTCGAATACGTAAACAGCGAAGGTAAAACCGTGAACCCTCTGGGTTATATGGTCGCGGAAATTTGGGCTGGTGAGAACCGCATTATTGAAACAGGCTACGGTTCAAATGAAGCACCGGCCTTATGTTCTGCGTTTGATTTCCCTATGCGCTACCGCCTGACGGAAACCTTTGCTGTAAACGAAGCTGGCGTGGGGAACAAAGGTGGAGAGTGGCTTGCAGAAGGCATGTCTTTACATTCGTTATACCCAGACCACGCAAAACCAAATTTAATGATCGGTAACCATGATCTTGTGCGCTTTGGTGACTTATTACAGCGCGGTGATATCGCTTCTCCACAAGACAAAGAGTATTGGCAGCGCTATAAAGCGGCATTTTCATTCCAAGCAGCTTATACCGGCCCAATTACCACCTACTATGGGGACGAAATAGGCGATCAACTAGAAGGGTTTGCCGATAAAGTTTGGACTGATGACTGTGCAATTAATGGCCTGTGCGATGACCACGTAGCCCGTACTAGCGGTAAAGTAGAAGGTGTCACAGCCCAACTCAATGCGCACGAAAAAGACTTAAAGCAATACGTGACAAACTTGATGAAACTGAGAGAAACGCACCCCGCTCTATCACAAGGTAAACGTACAAACCTGATGGCCAATGATGTCGCGTATGTCGATCACAAAGCCTATGAAGGCGATGCTGTTGTCTACGCAGTGAACGTTACCAATAAAGAACAGACCATAAAACTAACCAAAGAAAAAGCAGGCTCCATAGCTGATCTGACGGATATTGAATCCAAGCAATCGATCTCAGAAATTGATGGTAATTACTCTATCGCCCTTAAGCCATTTGAAGCGCGTTTCTTGTCGATAACGCAGCCAAGTAAAAAAGGTCCTATAGCGACTATAATGGCGACAGGAAATGAAGTTGGACAAGGCTTCATGGCTCAATGTGACAATCCAACAATAAAAGCTGAAGGTCCTATTTCGAGCCCGCTTTATGTGGTTGGCAATTTTGCGGATTCAGGTTGGAAACATGTCGATCTACGAGAGTTTGAATATAAAGGTGACAACACTTACCAAGTCGTCACCACTGAAAAACCGGGCAGTTATCGCATGCAATATGCATCCAAAGCTTGGTCACCACAGTTTACAGCGGATGGGCTTAACCTAAAGTTGGGACAGCTTAACTCATTAATTAAAGGTGGTTACGGACAAGATACCGCTATCACTATTCGTAATGCTGGGCAGTATGTATGGAGCTTACAATTCGATGATGCGGGGCAACCACTGCAAATTATGGCTTCCAAATGTGCTGAATAGCCAAACCTAAGATCCGAGATAAACCAAGTAAAAACCCCTTATTCCTACGAATAAGGGGTTTTCTTTAATCTGCATTGGATATTAAGAGACCATACACGATTAGAACGATATCTACCCCTGCTTCACTTGCAGGTGATTACGGTTATCGCGGCTTTTCTTGATCAGATCGTTGCTCTCGTCCATTTCATCTGACTTAGCAAGGCGATCATAAAGTAGCACATTCACTGTTGCTGCTAGATTCATGCAACCAACGGTTGGTACATAAACAACATGGTCAGCTCGGTCAGCGACATCTTGAGAAATAGAACCATCTTCAGGGCCAAAGATATAGATAGCGTTCTCTGGGTGTTTAAAACGTGGCAATGGTGTTGCACCTTCAGCCAACTCCACACATACAATCTTAGTTTCTGAATTAAGGTTATCTAAAAACGACTCGACACCAGTAAGCGGAATAGTGCGCGTTGCACTCTTGGTATCGGTGTGAAATTTTGCAGCCTTATCGTAGCGTTGCCCTGTGTATTTAACTTCGTCGACTTGGTAGCAACCCGCCGCACGCATAACCGCGCCAACGTTTGTCGGGCTCTTTGGGTTAGTTAAACCAATAGTCACATGGCTCTTGTTCATGAATCTTTCTCACTTAACGAATAGACATAGCAGGGTGCTACAAAGCGTCGCATTCTACCAAAGCAGCGCCAAATTCAAAAGCATCGAAACAAACAGCTCTCTTTACCATTAAGTCCCTACCCACAAGGTTTATCACTTCAAAAACTTAACCGTCATCATATTTATCAAACAAAAAGGTTTCTGGATAACAATTCAACAACAAGTCCGTTTACATTTCGAAACCACATTAATAATGTGTTGAAAATTGCCTGAGACAATCACATAGGAAGTGCTAATGACCCTCACCATCAAAAACCGCCTTTATATTCTCTCTTTTATCCCTTTGCTACTAATGGCAATTGGGATGATGAGCGTGACGTATATGAAGAGCACTGAGCTAACCGCACAACAAGTAGAATCGACGCGTAGCAATATGATGGCGATGAAAGAAAAGGAACTCAAAGCGTACCTGCAAATGGCTAAGTCTTCGATAACTCCTTTCTTAGAAAAAGGTGCCACGCTTGAAGAAGCATTACCCACATTAAAAACTCTAGAATATGGTGAATCTGGTTATATTTTTGGCTACAACTCTAAGGGTGTAAGAATCGTCATCGGACAAGGTACCGATGGCATTGGTAAAAATTACTACGACCTTCAAGACAAACAAGGCAATTACCTAATCCAAGACCTGATTAAGAACTCAAAAATTGGGAAATTCACCACTTACTACTTTCCTAAGCCAGGTCAATCCATTGCGTTACCAAAACTCAGCTACTCAATCTTTATCCCACAATGGGATTTAATGCTTGGAACCGGATTTTACACTGACGATATTGACGCAGTGATCAGTGAAATGAAAGAGAGCTCGAATGCTGCGCTACAAAGCTCACTGACTGCCATTGCAATTTTCTGTGGCTTGATTGCCTTAGTAGTAGCGGTTTTCGCTGTTGCAGTTAACCGTACCATCATGCAACCACTCGAGCAATTTGACCGTTCGATCAGTGCCTTTGCAAGTGGTGAGGCCGACCTAACGGCTCGAATGGAAACATTCAAAGCGCCTGAGTTCGCCAAACTCAGTGAGAATTTCAATGCCTTTGTTGCGAGCCTACAGACCATCATTCGTAGCGTGAGCGATGTTGGTCAGCAAGTTGTATCAGAAACGAGCAGCATGTCTTCTCGCGCCGCTCAGGTCGACGAGATAGCCACAGGTCAACGTGAAGAGACAGAACAAGTAGCAACAGCGATGACCGAGATGACGACAACAGCGCAAGAGATCTCAAGCAACGCAAGCCAAGCCGCTGACTCAGCAAAACTTGCAGAGAACAATGCGAAAGAAGCTCAGCAAATAGTCAACGCTGCTGCAGGGTCTGTAGCAGACCTTGCGAGTGAAGTATCAGAAGCAAACACTGTGGTCTCTCGCCTTGAAGGAGATGTACAGAACATTTCATCTTCATTGACTGTCATTCAAGATATAGCGGAACAGACCAATCTATTAGCACTAAATGCGGCGATTGAAGCTGCTCGAGCTGGTGATCAAGGTCGAGGTTTCGCCGTAGTTGCGGATGAAGTTCGTAAGCTTGCAAGCCGCACACAAGAGAGCACGGGCGACATTCACAAAATGATCCAACAGCTAAAATCCGCTTCAGATGCCGCGGTAAAAGCAATGGATTCGAGCCAAAGCCGAAGTGCTCAAACGGTAGAAGAAGCGAACGCAGCAGCTGCAGCACTTGCTAAAATTCAAGATTCGATTGATACCATCATGGACATGAACTCACTGATTGCGACAGCGACTGAACAACAGAATATTGTTGGCCAAGAGATCTCTCAGCGTATTGTGGTGATCTCAGACCAAAGCTCTCAATCGGCATCACTAGCAAACCAAAACCGTACCGGTAGCCAAAACCTCAACAGCCGAGCAAACGAGCTTTACCACTTGGTTGATCGCTTCACGGTTTAATGCTTAGCAAGTAAACGCGATAAAGCAAAAATAAAAATGGGCTTCAGAATCTTTGTTCTGAAGCCCATTTTCTTATCCGTATTGTCTTGCCATCACAGAACTAATCCAATTGCTCAGACAAAAAATCGACTAACAAGCGAACCTTTGAAGACAAATTACGGTTCTGTGGATAAAGCGCCCAGATCCCCTCTTTATCGTCTCGGTAATCAGATAACACCTCAACCAATTCGCCAGACTCAAGATCTTCACTCACGTAATATTCTGGTAGCTGCACTAAGCCAATACTCTGTTTCGCTGCGTCTTGTAAGGCTAAGCCACTGTTACATTTAATGCGTCCATTAACCCGAACTGAGCGAGGTCGTCCATTTTCTTTAAAACGCCAATGCTCAAAGCCGCCGACTAAACATTGATGATGACTCAACTCAGAGAGCGTATGCGGTTCACCGTAACGTTCAATATATTCAGGGCTGGCGCACACGTAGAGTTGGCGTTGAGACAGCTTCTTTGCCACAAGGCTCGAATCTTCTAAGCGACCAAGACGAATAGCGACATCAACACCTGAATCAATAAGGTCGAGCTTTTGATTGGTCAGCATCAGTTCAAGTTCGACTTGTGGGTGGAGCTTTAAGAATTGATGAAGTATTGGGGCGAGTTGACGCTCACCATAAGTCACAGGTGCCGTTACTTTCAGTAAACCTTTTGGTGTGGATTGCATCTGCGTGACGGCTAGCTCGGCAATTTCTAAACCTTCGACCAACAACTTACACTGCTGATAATAGAGTTGCCCAGCCTCTGTTAGAGAAACCTTACGAGTCGTTCGATTGAGTAGTTTTACTGCGAGGCGTTCCTCGAGATTTGCCACTCTACGACTGATTTGAGCCACTGACGTAGCGAGTTTCTGTGCGGCACCAGTAAAGCTTTCGCGCTCTGCCACTGCAACGAACTCACTAACCCCTTCCCAATTGGCCATGCCTTTACCCTATATTGAACTATGGTTACCCACACAGTGTATTGAAGATATAGAGCAGTGTCACCTTGCTTAATAGGCACCACGCGCATAGATTCGTCATCGACAATTAATTGCCCTCACCTACCTAGTCCGAATCAACTTGGTATTGAAAATGTCGAATAAAAAAGAAAACCCGCACTCATTGAGTACGGGTTTTATTGTTATCCATTACAGATGAATGAGGACTAAAATTAGAAATGATTAGTCATTCACTCTTACCTGTTCAGTTTCAAAGATTACACTTCAAACTGAGAAACTAGGCTATCAAGCGCTTCACACTGCTCTGCTAATGACAGACATGCGTTCTCAGCACTGCTTGCCATCTCAACCATTTTCATGGTGCTTTCCGCGATGCGTTGAACATTCTTATTCACTTCTTCAGACACCTGAGACTGCTGCGAAGCCGCTGTTGCAATTTGCGTGTTCATCTCATTCATCTGACCGATTGAATTACGAATCTCGCTCAATGAAGAAGCCGCAGTACCCGCTTGAACAATGGTTTTCTCGCCACTTGCCTTGCTTTCTGTCATCACGCCAACGGCATGTTTAGCGCCAACTTCTAAGCGTTCAATCATTGACTGGATTTCACCCGTACTGTCTTGAGTTTTGCTCGCAAGCGCACGGACTTCATCAGCCACTACCGCAAAACCACGACCTTGCTCACCAGCACGCGCTGCTTCAATCGCCGCATTCAATGCCAATAGATTGGTTTGCTCTGCAATGCCTTTGATCACGCCAAGAATAGAAGCAATGTTCTTCACATCAGTATCCAATTCCTGAACCACACCGCCTGCGTTCTCGATGTCTTGTGCAAGGCGTTCAATAGAAGTCACGGTTAGGCCCAAAGTGCTGTCTGCTGATTCCACTTCATTATTTGCAACGTTACTTGCTGTTGCTGCATCTAATGCGTTACCGCTTACCGTTTCACTGGTCGCTTGCATTTCATGAACGGCAGCCGCTACGACTTCACTTTCTTTCTGTTGATTCGAAGAGAACTCAGCCACATTTTGTGTGATTGATTTGATGTTTTCCATCTCTGCACGTACGGCATTTGATGTCAGAATCACTTGTTCAACAGTGGTATGTATCTTACTAACAAACTTGTTAAACGCTGCACTTAAACGAGCAATCTCATCAGAACCTTCCACTTTCATTCGCTGAGCTAAGTTACCGTCACCCGATGCGATTTCATTCATCGCTTTCTCTACATTCTGAATCGGCTGAACGATATAGCGGTTAGATAACCACATCGCAAACAACGCAGCGAGTACAGCAACCGCCATACCCACCTCGATGATCACTTTGCTTTCTTCAATTGAATCATCAGCTTGCTGACGAAGCTCTTTTTGCTTCATTTCAATCACAGCTCTAACATCACGAAGTTGAGCGCGAATAATCGCAAACTCAGCTTCCAACATCGGCGCGTATTCGATGTTGTATTGAAGAGCGTTGGCAGGGTCAGCAAACATTGGTTCATGCAACGCTACCCACTTTTTCATCGCCTTCACCAGTTTCGCTAGCTCGTCTTGAGAAGATGAGCCTAACACGCCTGCGGTATATAGGGTTTGAACGCTTTCAAAGCGTGGAACGGCTTTGTAAGCGTTGTCTTTAAATTCGAATTGTTGATATTCAACTGCCTCTTGATCTTTCGCAAGCAACAGACCTTGAGCAGATGCGATGACTTGATAAATGTCACGATACCCGTCTTCCAAATTATCAAGGACAGGCTGAAGCACATTATTGAGCTCATGGTTAATTGCGGCTTGGGCGTTAGATTTAATCACGTTAAGCACAGTAACAGTTGAGAAAACAATCACGATAACCATTAGAGGGATCGCAATTTTACTCTTAATAGAAAGGTTGTTGATACTCATAGAGGGTTAATAACCACACATAAAATAGGGACGAGAATAATATACAGTATCGTTAAAAAAGCCAGCTAAAGTTTTGTGAATCTCGTCGCATATAAAAATAAACAATAAAAACTGCAGCTTCTCATTTAACCAGACGTCAACCTGAATGGCTTTTTGTGCGAAAACTTGAATTTATTTACTACAGATATGTTCTACTACTGGAGAAGTGATAGAAATAACACCATAATATAGGGCTCTAAAATAAGTAGGTAAGAACATGAAAATTTGTGGTGTTGAAATCAAAGGTAACGATGCAGTCATCTGTCTTCTTTCTCTGTCAGACGGTGTATTTAACATTCCTGATTGCCGAGTTTCTAAAGTTGCGATTAGCGACGCAAACGACACACAGAATATGAAAGATTTTCAATTTTCTTTTGCAAAGTTAATGGAAGATTACCAAGTAGAAAAAGTGGTAATTCGTCAACGCCAAACTAAAGGCAAATTTGCTGGCGGTGGCTTCGGCTTCAAACTAGAAGCAGCAATTCAGTTGATCGACGGCCTAGACGTAACCGTTGTATCTCCGAATGAAATCAAAGAAAGCCTTAAGCGCAACCCTCTTATGATGAAGTTCAAAGAAACAGGCCTTAAGCAGTACCAAGAAGCACCGTTTACCACGGCTTACGCTTGTTTAATGCAGCGCTAATCAATAGTCGCTAGCCAATATTGATACAGATAGAGCCTGAATATTCAGGCTCTTTTTTGTTTCTAGCAATCTATTTCAAGTCGAGTTATACCAATCACAGTAAGTAAGTGATCAAAAATAGCGTAGGAAAAAAGCTTGAGAACAAGGCAGAATTTTTCGATAAGTAGTTATTCTACAATCAAAAATTCTAACGAAGTTATCGAGATTTTTAACAAGCTAGGGTGACCAGTTAGTTACTACGATTGGTATAATTTTGGTAGACAAATTACCTCTCTAATGCTGTTCGTCTACGGAACTTAATCAACTCAGGCTTTTTCACCACCAGATAAACAGCGGTCGCTGACAACGCGAAGCCTATGGCGCCGTAAATGTCGAACGACTCTCCGAAGATAAGCCACGCTTGAATTGCAGTTGTGGGTGGAACGAGGTAAAACACCGATGCCACACTTGAAGAAGCACCATGCTCTACCATGTAAAGCAGCAATAGAATGGCAATGCACGATAAGACAATCACTAGCCAAGCCAGAGTTAACGTGAACTCAATAGTCCAGTTCACCTGCATAGTTTCGTAACGCATTGCAAAAGGTAAGAACAATGCTGCTGCAGCCAAGTACTGCACCATCGCGCCACCGACCATATCTGTACCCTGACAAAAGCGCTTCTGATACAAGGTACCGACCGTGATACCAACCAAAGAAACCAAACACAGTAACGTTGCCATGCCTTTTTGGTCGTCTGACTGCCACTCAATATTGCCCATCAGCACCAAGCTAATACCTGCGAAACCAAGGGCTAAACCTAACCATTGTGCGAAATTAAAACGCTGCGAGGTACAGCTGATCATTATCAATGCCGTCAGAATCGGTTGTAAGCCAACAAGCAGAGAACTCAACCCGGCAGGCATACCCATATCAATCGCGAGATAAGTGCCACCAAGGTAGAAGCCATGAATCAAGATACCCACCACACAAGCGTGGAAAAATGCTCGACCACGAGGAATACGACGCTTAAGGATTGAAATCAAAACCAAGAATAGCGCCACGTTGGCTACCATCCTAAGTGAAAGTAACGTTGCGGGTTCAGCGTATTCAACACCAAGACGGGCGCCAACAAAGCCTGACGACCACAATAGTACAAACACAAACGGAATCATTTTAATCAGCATTACAAACCTCTGGTCAACTCTTCATCAATGCTGTTACCTTAGTTGGGTACAGATAACTAATAAAGATACAGATATAACACTTTAAATGGTTACAGATTAAGTGTGAGTAACAAGGGGAAAACGTGGAAGCAGAACTCAGCGGCAATAAATATCTCGCGATAGAACAACATATTAAGGCTCAAATCGATAAAGGGCTCTTTCACCCAGACGACCGCTTGCCTTCCATTCGTCAACTCAGTGAACAACTCGGTGTGAGCAAAAACACCGTGATTCGCGCTTATCAAGAACTGGAAGCGACGGGCTGGGTTTATTCTGTGCCTAAATCAGGCTATCGTGTAAAAGCACCGAACACCACCATCTGGGATGCACCGAGTCAGCCTCAAAAAGTCGATCTCTTGTCGGTCACCAAATCTGTACTCTCTCGTCCCAAAGGTCGTTTAAAGCTTCTAGCTGGCTCTGCACACCCGAACATTAATAACCCGGCTATTCGTAGCTTGTATGCCGAAATCGGTCGCCATAGCCGTTTGCAAACTCAGCTTCCCGGTTATTACCAATTACCTCCCGGTGATGAGCAATTAGTCAAGCAGTTGTTAAAGATCACCCATGATCTAGGCGTACCTGCGGGATCGAATGAGATTGCGATTACACATGGTGCTCAACAGGCGATCAGTCTGGCTTTACGTGCATTAACCAAACCGGGAGACATCGTGGCGGTCGAGTCGCCCTGTTACTTTGGCAATCTGCTTTTACTTGAATCGCTTGGTTTGCAAGCACTAGAAATTCCAAGCAGTGTGAGCCACGGCATTGATATTCCATCACTACAAAGTTCGTTGAACAAATGGGAAGTAAAAACCTTACTGCTAACACCAAACTTTACCAATCCAACAGGTTCACGAATGCCATTGGCTAACCGAAAGGCATTACTGGAGATAACCGGATCTTTACCGATTATCGAAGACGATGTATTCGGTAGCTTGTCGTTCGACACACCGATTGCCAGCCTAAAAGAGTTAGATGATCAAGACAGAATCATTTACGTCAACTCTTTGTCCAAGACCTTAGATTCTCGCTTGCGTATCGGTTGGTTACTCTCAGGGCGCTATCAGCCCTTGGTCGAGAAGTATCTACTATGCGATAACATGGGCAGTTCCAATCTTATGCAATCGGCGGTTGGACAATTCCTCACAACGGGCAAATACCGCAGCCATTTATCTAAGATGAAACGGCTCTATCAAACCAATCAAAAGCAGTTCCAAAGCCTATTAATCCATGCATTAGATAGCTACCCTCACCTTGTCGGCCGCTACCACCTATCAAAACCTGAAGGCTCATTTTTAAACTGGATAACACTACCGGAATCGGTCGACAGTTATGCCGTCTATCAAGATTGCTTAAAACATAAATTAGGGATTTTACCTGGTACTGTCTTTGGTACACACGACCAATACAAACACTGCTTACGCTTCACGGTCGCGAACATTGAAGAGAACAAAGATTGGAAAGAAGGGGTTGTGACGCTGGCGAAGATAATCGCCAAACATACACATTAACCGTTCACTTTCCTCAATTAGAACTGACACCAACAAAAAGCCCCACTCAACCCATTTGAACAGTTCTGACCCTACCTGCATGATTTAAAATGAAAAACCCATCAGGTAACACTTGATGGGTTCTGTTCTAAGTCTGAATTCTTATTTAAATCAACGATCCAATATTAACGGCACAAGCCCTCAGGTGATCTAATCACATTTAATCTCATCACAAGGTTAGACATTTTCACCTTCAAACTGGTAAAGATCTCTAAGCGTGTCTTTTAGCCATAGAACGATTGGGTTGTAGGCATTACGCTTATGCCAAATCATGGTGAATGGGATCAGCAACTTATTGGCATTTTCTTCATCTAGAGGGATAGGTAAGCAGGTAAGATTGGGGTGAAGCTGCTCTACGTAACGTCGGCAGTAATTCGGTGCCATGGTAGTCATGGTGTGGTTTGACTGAGCCGCCATAAACAAAGACTGCTCAAAACCCGCTAGCGTAAGTGCGATATGTCGGTCGAGTTGCAAATCTGTGAGAATTTCATCCAACGCCCATGTTTCACTTTTCTCCCACACAATATTGATGTGAGGGTATTTGAGGAAAGCCTCAAGGTTCCACTCTTCTTGCAAGGCAGGATGGTCTTTTCTTAGATACACGACAGGCAAGTCGTGGAACAGAACCTCGAAGTCGATGAAGTATGGCAACGCGTCTAGAGATTCTTTCGAACGCGGGTGGCTTTCTCGCCCTGAAAATCCAATATCAGATTCGCCACGTACGATGGAATCTATCGAATCGTAGTCCCAATTACGCATTTTGATTTTTGCATCTGGATAGCGTTGGTACACGCTTTGCGTCAGCTCATTGAGCATGATTAGCGACAGAGGAGATTCCGCCTCGAGATTCAAGCGCAGATCTTTAGGCGCATCGTCGCCACGAGTCGTCAGTATTTGGCTTCCAATCTGCAGCCAGTCTTGAAGATCTTTCACCATGCTTAGTGCGAGTGGTGTCGGCGTTAAACCTCTTGGTGTTTTCACGAACAGAGGATCATCGAACCAGTCTCGAAGCTTGGTCAGTGATTTACTCACCGTTGAAGGCGTAACATTAAGCTTTTTAGCAGCTTTTGAAACACTCTGCTCTTGCAACAACAATTGCAGAGTGAACAACAGATTCAGATCAAGACGGGCTAGTGGCTTCTTCATAATCACTTTTAACTTGGGAAGGACCTACCCATAGTATTAGAGCAATACTGATAACTCCACCAGCAGCCAGTATAAATACCAACATATTCAATGCACTGAGTCCGATAGCGCCCATCAACCAGATAAACAATGCCGACGTGCACACCTGAGAAACGCCCAATATCGAACTCGCGACACCTGCTCGTTGTGAATAACAGCTCAATGCTTGGCTCATTGCAACACCAAAACCTAACGAGAAACCACCACACACAAATGCAAAACCTAGCAGGGTTACATAATGCACTAACCCACCATCAATCGATGCAAGCAACAAGATAGCCGCAATAACAAAGCACGTTTGAGATGTCAGCATCAGGCTTTTCTGCTTAAACACATTCAAGGCAAATGGCGCCGAGAACGACACCAACATACTTACCAATGCAGTGAGAGCCATGGTATAGGAGTATTGACCACGGTCGAAGCCAAGCTCGGTCATGATCAGCATTGGAGAAACATTCACGTAAGTCAGAATCGCCGTCACGCCCAAGCTGGTCATGATCACTCGGCTGATAAACAACGGGTCTTTGAACGTTTCAGTTGAAGTGGAGTGAGACGCAGAAGCTTTGGTCACTTCAGAATCTTGACCATTCGGCTTAGTTTCTCTTAGTACTATAACCGACAGTAAACACACGATAACGCCCATACTCGCCATAGTCGTGAACAGGCTCGGCCAAGGATAAACAGTCATGATTAAGTGGCCAATCACGGGTGCAATCACTGGTACGATGCAGGTAATACCGTTCATCATCGACAACACCTTGGCACGTTTTTGGTCGTCTAACACATCTCGCAAAATGGCGAATGCCACTACATAGCATGAACCCGCACCAACGCCTTGGAAAAAGCGCACCGCTAGAAACGGTTCCGCGCTAGTCACAATTCCACCGAAGATTGAAGAGGTCGCAAAGACAATCGCACCGAAAATCGCGACAGGCTTTCTCCCTACATTGTCGGCAAATTTACCGGCGAACAGCATGGTGGTTGCCATGCCCGCAAGGTAGATAGAAAACGCCACATGGAGCTGCGCCTCAGAGGCATTTAGGTCAGCAGCGATTTGAGGCAAGCCAACCAAATACAAATCAATCGCCGTTGGATACAAGAGAACAAGCGCGAAACTACAAAACAGAAAACGATACATAACACCCCCACATAATTGGTGTGAGGATAATAAGAGCGAAACGTCAAACTACCGAGTGGCATCTACGACAACGGATCTTTCCATTTACGACAAACCCTCATGCTACAACTGGATAGCCTCTTAATTGAGGAGATCCAATTAGTACTCATAAAATAAGGGAATCCGGCAGGAAGTCATCAAATAAACAAGGTTTTGACTTGGTTTCACTGAGATTAAGGCATCCGTTAATCAGCCGTATAGAACGAATGATTAAACGGCTGGTAATGATCATAAGTTATCAGAAAGATAAAACAACTCACAAGATGAATACCAAAAACAACCAGCCATATACAGCGCAAATCTCTTCGTAAATTTTTTAGAAAAATTCAAAAATAATTAGGATTTAACCCCTAACTTTACTGAGTATTTTGTTAGTCTTGGAAACAATTATTTACAATCCAAACAAAAATTAATTGGATCGCTAGAGGTTGTTTTTTTGAATATGAAATTATTCGGCAGTTCCCTAATCCTTTCAGGAACTGCATTAGGGGCAGGCATGCTTGCTATTCCCATGGTGTTGGCCCAGTTTGGCTTCATGATCAGCTCAGTGCTGATGCTACTTATCTTTATCGGCACCACCTACTCAGCACTCCTCTTGGCAGAAGCGTGCACCAAAACCAAAGACAACAGTGGCATGAGCAGCGTTGCTTACTTAACGCTAGGCAGCAAAGGTAAACACTTTATCAATGCACTCTTTTACCTGCTGTTGGTGTGCATGCTCATCGCTTATATCTTGGGTGTCGGCGACATCATTCATAAGCTACTGCTCGATGTCGGCGTAGACATCTCTGCATCCGCTGCTTATACCGTTTTCAGCCTATTAATGGGTGTGATTGTGGTGGCGGGTAAGTCGTATATCGACAAGTTAAATCGCGGTTTATTCATCACGATGATGGTGATGCTGCTTATCGTTATCGCCTCTTTGTTTAGCAACATTCGCCTTGATTACCTGACTCAAGCTAGCAAATACACGGCTAATGACGTGGTGCAGTACAGCGCAGTTATCTTTACCAGCTTTGCCTCTATGGTGGTGATTCCGTCACTGGTTATATACAACCGAGAAGCGACTCAAAAGCAGATCCGCAATATGATTCTGCTAGGCTCTGTTATTCCACTAATCTGCTACCTCACTTGGTTATTCGCGATTATCGGTAACCTTGGTACAGACGCTATCAGCCAATTCCATAACATTTCAGAACTGATCTCGGCGTTTAGCGGGCAGTCTGCTTGGTTAAAAGTAGTGATTGCGCTGTTCTCAGTATTGGCATTGGTAACCTCTTTCCTTGGTGTGTCTATGGCGCTGTACGACCAGAACAAAGATGCAGTCACCAGCAACAAAGCATTGGCTTATGCCCTAACCTTCGTTCTACCTTTGGTATTAGCTAAGTTATTCGCTAGCCAATTCGTGAGTATGTTGGATTACGCGGGGATGGTGTTGGTGTTCTTAGCTATCTGGGGACCACTTGCAATGGTGGTTAAAGTTCGTAGGCCAGACTTTCCTCACCTACAAACCGAAGGCAGCTATACTGCAGCTGGTGGCGACACAGCACTAATGGCAACATTCGGCTTTGGTGCGTTGATTTTCGTATCTTGGTTTATGGGATAAATCCCAAGTGAATACACTATCTGTTGCCATTTAGAAGACAGCAGATACAAAAAGCCCGTTAGTCCGATTATTACCAGCCGGACTAACGGGCTTTTTATTTTCTGATTATCATTACCGTGAGTTAAACGGTCTTTCTTACTTGGTCAAATGACCAAGCAACTGCTCACACTGTGCTTTTAGTGATTTAAGCTCATCTTCATTCATCTTAGAAAGACATAGCATTTCAACTGGCACGGTCTGCGCTTGCTCTTTGAGCTCTATCCCTGCAGGCGTCAGTGTAGTAACTCGAACTCGTTCATCTTCAGCACTGCGAGTTCTAAGCACGTAACCTTTCGTTTCCAAGCGCTTGAGTAAAGGCGTCAACGTACCTGAATCCAAATGCGTTTTTGCGCCTAGGGCTTTGACATTTATCTCTTTTTCTTCCCACAGCACCATCATCACAATGTACTGCAAGTAAGTAAGGTCAAGCGCTTTCAGTAAAGGTTGATACGCTCTACTCATTGCATTCGATGCACTATACAGCGCAAAACACACCTGATTATCCAGTTTTAGATAGTCATCTTGGTCGCTCATGATCACCTCACCAATAAATTAAATTGCGCACAATATACTTGCGTGCTCGAATTTTATCAATTAAGCTAGCTTTAAAATTAAGTTGCGCGCAATTTAATTTCACACAATTCAAACAAGGACTAAGACAATGACAACACTCTACACAACTTCTGCTACAGCTACTGCAGGTCGTAACGGCCAAGTTTCTACTGATGACAACCTGCTTTCAGTGGCGTTGAGCTACCCTAAAGAGATGGGCGGAACAGGTGAAGCGACAAACCCTGAGCAACTGTTTGCTGCGGGCTACTCTGCGTGTTTCTCAAATGCTCTACTTCATGTAGCTAAAGAGATGAAAATCAAAATCGCATCGGCGCCAACGACTGCAACAGTCGGTATTGGACCAAATGAAAACGGTGGCTTTGCTTTAACTGTTGCTCTATCGATTGAACTGGATCTAGAGCAAGAACAAGCTGTGACGCTTGTGAAAACGGCGCACCAAGTTTGCCCTTACTCAAACGCGGTTCGTGGCAACATTGATGTGAAATTGTCGGTTAACGGACAAGCGCTTTAGCCGCTTCATCCCCCCCTCCCGCTAAAAAATGTCCCGCACTAGGCGGGACATTTTTTATATGCGATAGAAAGCTTCTAGCTCTGAGTTGCTAACTCTTAAACGTATTCGAGAGCTCTTTCAGCGATGTTGCCAACTCAGCCTGCTCTTTCGCTGTTGCAGCAATTTGCGTTGCGCCTGTCGTAGATTCTGTCGACTTCTGCTCTACCGCGACAACGTTCTGAGCAATATCTTGAGTCACTACTGCTTGCTCTTCAGTTGCGGTTGCGATCTGCTCTGCCATGCTGAATATTTCGCTCACAGCCCCTGAAATATCTTGCAGGGTCTGTTCTACTCCTCGTGAGTCTTCAACCGCTCTTGAAGACATCTTCTTGCTGTTATCAATCACATTGAACGCTGTTTGCACGTCAGATTGTAGCGAGTTAATGAAGCCTTCAATTTCCGAAGTGGACTGTTGCGTACGCTGAGCCAAAGTACGAACTTCATCGGCTACGACAGCAAAACCACGACCTTGTTCACCAGCTCGAGCGGCTTCAATCGCTGCATTTAACGCTAACAAATTGGTTTGTTCGGCAACGGATTTAATCACATCAATCACACTGTTAATGTTGTTGCTACTTTCGTGTAGATGAGTGATTTTTTCAGCGAGGCCGTTAATCTCAGAAGCCAAGGTTTCTATCGACTCATAGGATTGTTGAACCGTGCTTAAACCTTGCTGTGATTGTTCATCAGCGATCTTCGCTGAGCTTGCCGTTTGCTGTGTTTTAGCCGCGACTTCATTCACCGTCGCTGATAGCTCTTCTGTTGCTGTCGCAATCAAGCCAATCTGGTCTTGCTGTTCAACTAAGGTGCTTGAGTTGTATTGGCAAGTTTGCGCCGTCTCTTCTGCTGCTGAAGCAAGTGTAAGGCTAGATTGAGATAGGTTATCGATAACTTGAGAAAACTTCTCTAATGTTTCATTAAGCGACGATGAGATTTGACCCAGTTCGCTATTACCTTCGTAAGTCGCACGAACGGTTAAATCATTGTCATTTCGGACTTTAGAAAGTACTCGCGTTAGATCTCTAACTCGAGTCGTTAAATCAGTAATGGCTTTGAAGCTAACAAAAGTTGCGAACAAAGTGATCACAACAAACATCACAATGCTGCCCATCATTGCTGATTGAGCTTGCTGAGTTTTCTGATCAGTCAGTTTAATAAGAGACTCTGCTAACTGATTTTCGGTCTTCTTCAACTGAACAATGCGGGCTGTGGATTGAGCAAACCAATAAACAGGATCGACATCAAAACCACTCATTTTCGATTCAGCCACATCACGAAGTTTTTCCACTTCAGCCACCGAGCGATCATTCAGTTGTTGTTTAAAGAAATCAACGTTATCTGGGTTACCCAAAACTTCAAAGTTCGCAAAATATGTATTTTGCTCGGTTACCAAAGAGATGAATTTAACCAGCATTCCCGGGCCAAATTCATTTTTAGAAAAGGTGTTGTTGAGAACCGCACGTTCGATACCCGCACGCTCTTTGCCTTGTAGAAAGTTATAGTAGGCGATGGTTTCTGCCGTGATAGTGGCATCAGTACTTAGCTCAGCAATTAATGCAGATACACTCAATAACTTAGCATTAAGTTTAGTGTAGTAACCTAATGCTTCAGAAAGGGGAATCGATTGAGAATCTACTCGATTACGAATCGAAGTGATTTGGTTAAGACTTTGGTTGATTTCAGTATTCAGACGCGTGATCTGCGATAAATCGATGTCTTCAGACTGCCAGTACTCGGTTCTTTGACTGCGTTTGCTGTCTGCGTTAATTCTTTGCGCTTTTAGTTCACTGCCAAACTTGTTTCCCTGTGAGCCGATAAAACCAGCGGTCATACCACGCTCTTTTTGTAACTCGTGCACCAATTCACTGTACACGACTGACAAACGCGTAAGTTGGTTTAATGATGACATTTCACTGGTGGTTTCTACGCCTTTCGAAATGGCAGAAACACTAAGCCATAAAAACCCTAAGATCGGTAAGATAAGCAAAGCGATGATTTTTTGCTTAAATGACATATCGGTTAAATTCATTATTATTTCCCTAACAACTAACAAATCTTTTTCAGTCACAAACTAAGCTTCCTACTAACGAGCACGCCTTAATTGTAACCCTATAATTATTTGAACTGATCCATATTAATAGTGACCTAACCACACTGATCAGATGAGCAAACGGTAACATTTAACCTTATAAAACTCATTGGTTTATGAATAAAACTGTTAACTATCTGACTTAACCAGACGAAAAATACGTGTAACAACATTTCCCTGACGCAGTGACTAAAAATTGACAGTTTTTGCATAATCATAAAGTGGTAGATCAGCACTTACGGTGTAATCCTTACCAAGCATTTCACCCGCGAACATCTATATATTCAGCATCAAATATGTATACTTCCGAGCCCGTTAAATAGAGACTCGCTGTAAATATGCGATAACCACTGAGAGATATTTTTATGGATTGCCCCGCTTGCGAAAAACACATTGGTTGGGAATGGGTAGAAGAGGAAGCAATCGAACCCAATGAAGAGTTCGACTGCCCTGAGTGTGAAGAAACTCTGATGTACGCTATCGATGAAGGCACCTATTACGGCGCGCAGCATAAAACCGTCGAAGTTGTTGATGAATAGAGTTTTTTATTACCGATTGATGCTCTCGATCTTGGCGAGATTGCCAGAGTAATCAGACACTCCTTTACTGGAACGAACGTTCAGCATAAAATATTGAACATATGTTCAAATTAATGAAGTAAATGTTATGGCCAAGACAGCGAAGTTCGATAGACAAGACGTAGTAGATAAAGCGACTAACCTGTATTGGGAAAAGGGCTTTCACGCAACTTCTATGCGCAACCTGCAAGACGTGATTGATATGCGTCCGGGCAGTATTTACGCGGCTTTTGGCAGCAAAGAAGGCTTGTTTAAAGAAACATTAGCTCGTTATACCGAACTTGGCATTCTCAACCTGAACCGCTTTCGCAGCGAAACTGACTCTCCAATCAAAGCGCTCGAAAATTTTGTAAAACGTGCCGTTGTCGAATCGAAACAAAGCGCGCCTAACGGCATGTGTATGCTGGCTAAAACAGTAGCTGAACTGACGGATGAGCACGCTGAATTATTAGAAGAAGCCAAGAAATCACTGAAGATCATGGAAGGTGAGTTCGCTAAGCTGATTGCCGAAGCACAAGGTTTAGGTGAGATAAGTAAAGATCGAGAACCCGCTAAACTTGCTCGCCACGTTCAGGTTCAAATTGCAGGGCTACGCACTTATGCAAAAACCTGTGACGACATCGATTTGCTTAACTCAATGGTTGAAGACGTATTTAAGTACCACCCTTTTTAAAAGCTGAACTTGTTTTAGCAGCCATACAAAAAGACTCCACTGTTAGCTAAAGGCTAGCGCGGAGTCTTTTTAGTTTTGATCTAGTTAACTTTATAGATGATAAATTTCACTGTTTAAGGATTACACCTTTCTCATGATCAGCGCCTGCGCATTAAGCATCGCCTCTTTGGTGCTGACATCTAACGTTTTCACGTTCGCAAAGCGTTCGATCTCTTTAATCGCCACATCATGAGCAAAAATCACCAACCTCGCCCGCTCAATGTCTTTCTGTGTAATGCGATTGCCGATTCCGTTGGCACCCTGCGTTTCGACTTTAATCCGAACCCCAAGATGATGAGCCGCCTTTTCCAAAGACTTAGCCGCAAGAAACGTATGAGCAACACCAGATGGACAAGAAGTGATCGCCAATACATCCGCTTGCCCTTCTTCCGTTATCGAGCCACCCGTAAACTGATTAGAATTTGCTTCGCCTTCGACCACGTTCTTTTTCAGTAGTATCACGATCAGAGCCGTCGTGAGTGCTCCTGCTAATGTCCCGACGATATAGCCAATTTTGCCGTCAACCACCGGCAACACTATCCAGCCGCCCCATGGTGCATGGTTGATGACATGGAACATAAAGCCAACCACATTACCGACAATGCCACCAGCAACAACAGCAGGCAGAACTCGCGCAGGATCGGCGGCAGCAAAAGGAATCGCACCTTCACTGATGCCGATCATGCCCATAATACCCGCTGCTTTTCCGGCTTCGCGTTCGTCTCGTTTGAATTTCTTAGGTGATATGAAAGTGGCAAGCGCCATGCCTAATGGTGGCGTACAAATGGCAATACCGACGCCCCCCATTAGCCAAGGTTGAGTGTTCACCTGCGTTTGAGCAAACAGCGTCGCCACTTTGTTGATTGGGCCGCCCATATCAAAGGCCGTCATCGCCCCTAAAATACTGCCCAACACCACTTTTCCTGAGCCCGCCATGCCAGTCAGCATTTGGTTCATCTCAAGCATCACATACGCGATAGGAGAGCCAATCACCCACATCACCACCCCACAGGTTACAAAGGTGCCGACTAATGGATAGATGAAGATCGAACTCAGCGAGATCATACTGTCTGGCAGTTTGATCTTCTTGAGCACATTAACCACAAAGCCAGCGAAGAATCCGACCACAATTGCACCAAGGAAGCCGGTACTGTACTGATTCACTGCGAGCCAAGAACCAATCATGCCCGGAGCTAAGCCCGGTTTGTCGGCCATTGAATATGCAATGTAACCACCGAGCACGGCGGTAAACAGGGTTAGCCCCGCGATACCCATTTGTGCTATGTCAGCCAGAACACCGCTCTCAGGCACTGCGCCATGGCCAGACATCATTACCGACAAAGACAAAAGTACCCCACCCGCGACCACAAATGGGATCATGTGCGAAGTACCGTACAACAAGTGTTCTTTAAGACGATTAAGAGACTGAGCCCACGGGCTTAATGGTTCGCTGTAAACTTCATGATGACTAGAAGCGTAGCTATCGAAAGATTCAGAATTCGCTTCGAGAAACAGCTCTTGAGCTTCCTCGACCGACTCTACCGCCTTTAATTTTGTAACAAAACCATCTTCGATCAATCGAGTTGAGATCTGAGCCAGAACCTCAATATGATGATCATCGCTATTGTCTGGCGACGCGAGCATAAAAAACACATCCGACAGTTCGCCGCCGTCTGCGCCATAATCGATACCCGTTCGGCTAATACCTACCGCCACAGCAGGTTTAGCTACAGCAGTGCTTTTCGCGTGTGGAATCGCAATACCATCATCAAAGCCCGTATTGCCGATGGCCTCACGCTTCCAGATATCATCAAGGAATTCACTTTTATTGGAGAGCTTGCCCGCACGGTCAAGCAGTTCGACAAGCTCTTCAAATACCGCCTGTTTTGAGTCTGCCTTTAAATCCAGACAGATAATCTCCGGCTCTATAATGTCAGTGATGTCCATGTGCTGCCTCGTCCGAGTACCAATTTAAGTAAATGAGATAAAGAGGTTAATAATATGAAAAGACTAACGAGGCAAGGCCGCTCGATATATAGGACGAAAGGTGCATTAACTGGATAATTGTAACCAAGAAGCAAGAGTGTGACGTTCACCTTTGAATTAAAAACGGGAATCCATAAACTTCCTAGATTCAGATAGTCCCATCGATCCAAGTAAACTGTCGATCTAAGCACACCGAGAATAATAATGAGAATTGTAGCGGTAACTGCGTGCCCTACAGGCATTGCGCACACCTATATGGCAGCTGATGCACTAAATAAAACAGCCCCAAAATTCAATGTTTCAATCAAGGTTGAGACTCAAGGCGCTATGGGGATTGAAAACTTACTGACAGGCCAGGATATTACCCTCGCAGACAAAGTGTTGATCGTCTCTGATATCGACATCGAACAACCAAGCCGATTTGACCCCGCGAAAACCGTCTTCATTCCCATGGAAGAGGTGTTATTGAGTGTCGATAAAGTCTTTATCAAGCATTGTCGAACTTAAACCTTTTATGAACGAATACCAGATCACCTTCTTCGTTGACGACCCTGCCGCAAACTCACACGTCGCGCAGCCGCTTACTCGCTTAGCGAAGAAGTTCAAAAGCAACATCCGCATTATCAACATCACTCAAAATCGAACCGCTGATCTATCCAAATCCGTCGCGATGCTACAAGTAGGTTTACTTCGTGGGGATTTATGTCAGATCACCGCGGTGGGGATTGATGCGGAGCTGGCCTGTTTTGTTCTTAAGGACGTGATCGCCGAGCATTACGCCATGGTTGGCTCACAAGTGAATCATGAATTCTCTAGCGATTTAATCCAGCGTATGCCGCAGATATGTCCACCGTGTGACATCAAATGGCACCATGCCAAAGCACAAACTCAGCTAACAAAATTTGAATGCTTAAAAGGGCTCGCCCACCTCGTTTATCCAGAAGATCCAGATGAGCTGATTCTGGCATTTATTAAGCGTGAAGAACGTTCCTCAACCTGCGTATCACCGGGCATCGCACTGCCCCATGTTATGTTTGAATCGACTCAAGATCTCTCGATCGCGGTCATCGTCAGCGACGAAGCGATTGATTGGGCATCTCAAATTGGCGAAGTACACGTTGCTATCGCACTCGTTCTGCCAACTAAACCAGAACGAGCACATATTGTGGCGGCTACCAACTTAACTAGAAACCTACTTCACGATCAGGTCAACGAGCGTTTGCAAAAGACTCGAAGCAGTGTCGATTTGCAAGCCTTGTTGATGTATATCTCATCGCGTCTGATTTAGTTCTTCTCTCCCTTTCAAATTCAATTTATTAATCAACTAAGTTACTCATTCCATTGGTTATAATCTCCATTGTTCACACAATAAAAAACGGCTGAGCAATCACGCTCAGCCGTTCTATTTCTAAATTGCTTATCTTGTAGGTTTAGTTACCTAAGCAGTTTTGTTCTCTTGTTTCGCATCTTCCACCGAGTCGTCCACGGCTTTCACCAGCATCAGACCAACGATAAACACGATACCACCACACAGTACAAACATCATTCTTCCCCAGAATGGGTTCGGCAGAGCAAACATCGCCATTACTGCCACACCAGACACTGCAATCAGTGAGCCCAGCATGTGGCGTTGCTTGTTATCCAGTTTCTTCTGCGCTGTTGATTCAGAAACCAAAGGTGTCGCAAGGTTGTTGAAGAAGGTGTCTACATCTTTCTGACGAGACGCTTCTAGTGGTTTGTAGAACAACGTCGACAGAATGAAGAAGCCGCCTGTAAACGTTAAGTGAGCAATCAGACCTACCGCTACTTTCAAATCAGACCATTCACGGCCTGTTAGCGGCTCTAGGTTGAACCAGTTTTGTAGCATTTCAGCGGTAATCACGAAGCCTACGATGTAAGACACAATCGCACCGACTACTAGCGTGCCCCAACCTGCCCAATCCGGAGTCTTCTTAATGAAGAAGCCACAAAATGCTGGAATCGTCATTGGGAAACCGATTAATGCACCGACGTACATCATGGTGTCGAACAGGCTCAAACCTTTCAGAGAGTTTATAAACAGTGCGATAAGGATGATAGCGATACCAAACACCGAAGACATCAACTTAGACACAACCATCAACTCTTTCTCTGTCGCGTTTGGACGAAGAATCGGTTGGTAGAAGTTGATAACAAAGATACCTGAGTTACGGTTTAAACCTGAGTCCATTGAAGACATGGTTGCTGCAAACATCGCCGCAATTAGAAGCCCTACCATACCTGCTGGCATGTATTGCTCTACGAAGTATAGGTAAGCGAAGTCGCCCGCTTTAGAACCTGCATCTGGGTAATGCGCCGCAAGATCAACGCCTTGTCCAGCTACAAACCAAGGTGGCATGAACCAAATGATTGGACCAATTGTCATCAGAATACATGCCAACAGAGCCGCTTTCTTCGCGTTCTTTGAGTCTTTTGCCGCTAGGTAACGGTAAGAGTTCAACATGTTGTTGGTGATACTGAACTGCTTGAAGAAGATGAAGAATGCCCAGATTCCGAAGATGCTTACGTAGTTCAGATTGTTACCAGAAACGAATGATGCGCCTTCTGCTACTGGGAAGTCATTAATGATCTCAGTAACACCGCCACCTTGCACAATAGCGACCGCAGCACACGTTACCGTTACCGCCATGATGATAACCATCTGCATGAAGTCAGACGCGATAACCGCCCATGAACCGCCTGTCACCGACATCACAAGTACGACAAGACCAGTTAGAACGATGGTTGTCGTCATGTCGAAGCCAAAGATGCCCGATGCGATAATCGCCAAACCGTTTAGCCAGATACCCGCAGAAACAATACTGTTCGGCATGCCAGACCAAGTAAACACTTGCTCGTTAAAGCTACCAAAGCGCATACGAATCGCGTCAATTGGCGTGACTACACGCAGTTGACGGAATTTCGGAGCGAAGTACAGGTAGTTCATCAGGTAACCAAAGGCGTTCGCCAGGAAGATAACCGCGACAGCCATACCATCGGCATACGCTTTACCTGCTGCGCCAGTGAAGGTCCAAGCACTGAACTGAGTCATAAACGCAGTCGCGCCAACCATCCACCAAAGCATGTTACCGCCCCCGCGGAAATAATCACTGGTTGTACTGGTGAACGTTCTAAACATCCAACCTATTGCAATAAGGAAAAGGAAATAAATTCCTACGATCAGAGTATTGAGTTCCATGTATAAGTCTTCTTTATTATTAATATCTGAAGAGCATATTATCCGTAGAAACTTTAATTTGTAGTATTATAAGTCAAGATTGTGATAAGCCGTATAAACCTGAATATTTAATTTTTAGACCTGAATTACACGTTAGTGAATAAAGAATATAAAGATACAAACTAAACATTAAAAATCAATAGATTAAAGACATTCCAATCAGTAATCCAACCAACAACAACGGGCTTTTATCGTCTCGACAAATGAATTTTAATTTACTTTAAAACCATTCAATGCATCCAGTTAATATCTAAACCCTTAGACGTTCAATCCAATTAATAGAGAGCGAAAAATAATAAGCAACTCGCACAATCAAACCTTGTTGTTATTAATTGGAGCTATTTAGAGAATCACAATAAATACACCAAGCGCAGAGAAAGGTTTGATAATAGATAAGGAAAAACGGTAGAGAAGAGAAAGCTTAGAAGAAAACACAAAGCAAATTGATCACCACCACACAGAGTCAGTTATGATGATCAAGTCATACAAAATTCGCTCGTCTAAGATCAGATCGAGAAGATAATTTGAAGCGGTATCAGATTGACCCACGATATTCGGTTGGGGTTCTTCCTGTGCGATTCTTAAACACTCGACAGAAGTAGTTCACATCCTTAAAACCACAACGCACAGCCACTTCATTGAGCTTGAAGTTGTACTTCTTGAGCATGAACTTGGCGCGATCAACACGAACACGAGTAATGTACTCGGCTAACGTCATATGACCTTGCTGGCGGAACATTCGCGACAAGTGATTGGATGAAATGCTAAAGCGCGAGGCAATGCTGTCTCGGGTGATCTGGCGGTGGAAGTTTTCTTGAATGTAGATACAAATCCCCTGATACACATCCTGTACTCGGCTATGAGATTTTTCTACGGGCGCTTCCAGCATGGTTTTACTGTATTGCAGTAGAGCTTGCAGCAATAACTCATCCATCGGCTGCTTGTTACTCTCTCTCGCTAACGAGCTGAGCGCCTCCAAAATGTTATCAATCGCAAACCCAGAGCGAGTCTGAATACTGTGTTTTTGAATATCGTAGAAGCTCTCTTCCCCTTTGCGCTTGCTCACCAAGCTTAAACCCAGTTGACGACGACCAAACAACATACTCAACACTGAACAATCGGTATCCCAGTTAGGTTTATTCCAACAGTTGGGTGGGATGAAAATCGCATCTCCCGCTTTAGCAATAACGTTAGTGATCTTACGATCATGACTCTCCATTTCATTAATATACTCTCCGTCTAGCACTAACTCTAAGCGCGGAAAGTTCACCTGATAACTGCATGCTGAAGGCGTGTGAAAATCTCCAGCAAACCAGATGTTATGAAACGGTTCTCGCTCGTTTAATACAGACGAGATTAAGTCATGAAATATCATTATTCGAACTCTTAAGGGCAGCAATAAGGCTACGGAAATAGATATACCTGTAACTGAAACATAGCGCTATTGAGCAAAATCACAATTTGAGATCTAGGCTACAAAAATCCAGTCACGGAAATAAATTTCCAGTAACGAAACTGACCTAGCTCGTTCCTGCCCTGATAAACAAATACGCTACAGCCCTTATAAATAAAAGCCTCAACACATCTTAAACTCTGTCAACACCGCCTTAAAAACGACCACTCGACCGATCAAAATCACACTCCACTTATAACGCAACAATCATCCAGTAAATGCGTTTTTTCTTCACTACAGAAGGTAAGCCGTAGATTCCAGAATACCCCTAACAAAATAAAAACAGAGTAGGGGTTCATTATGATCACGACATTGATCAATCAAGATTTGATTAAGCTTTCGCTTAGCGCTAATTCAAAAGAAGACGTATTTAAAGAGCTGATAGACGTGCTGTACGCACAAGGCAGAATCTCAGACAAAGCACAGTTTCTTGCCGACATTAAGGCGCGTGAAGAACAAGGTAATACAGGGTTTGAAGAGGGCATTACCCTGCCACATGCGAAAAGCAGCGCGGTGATCAAACCCGCGGTTGTTATCGGCGTCCACAAGCAGGGTATCGAGTACGGCGCCGATGACGGTCAGCCATCAAAACTCTTCTTCATGATTGCCTCTCCTGATGGCGGCGATGATCACCACATCGAAGTATTGGCAGAGCTTTCTTCAAAACTGATTGAAGAAGGCTTTATCGAAAGCTTCATGAATGCTCAATCTGAACAAGAAGCATTAGAACTACTGCTTACCAAACCTGAGCCTTCAGAAACGGAAGCCAACGTTGAGAAACAAGGTTTCATCATTGGTGTCACTGGCTGCCCAGCTGGCGTTGCACACACTTATTTGGCAGCTGAAGCACTAGAGAAAGGCGCAGCGGCTCTTGGCTACGACATCAAGGTCGAAACCAACGGCTCGATAGGCGTTAAAAACAGCCCAACTCAAGAAGAGATCGAACGCGCAGACGCGATTGTCGTCGCTTGTGACAAACAGGTCGACATGGCTCGCTTTGCCGGAAAACGCGTTATCAGCACCAACGTGAAAGCGCCAATCAAAGACGCGCAAGGCTTGATTAAGCAAGCTCTCAATGCACCTAGTTACCGAGCTGAACAAGCGCCGACCAACCAATCTGTTGCAGAGAAAGCCTCACAAGCACGTTCAGACCTTTATCGTTACTTGATGAATGGCGTATCACACATGATCCCATTCGTGGTGACTGGCGGCCTATTGATTGCCCTTGCACTGGCGATTGGCGGCGAGCCAAGTGAATCTGGCATGGCGATTCCTGCTGGCAGCATGTGGAACCAAATTCTAGAAGTCGGTGTGGTTGCGTTCACCCTGATGATCCCAATCTTGGCGGGCTACATTGCTTACGCGATTGCTGACCGCCCTGCTCTAACCCCAGGTTTGATTGGCGGTTGGATTGCTAACAACGGCTCTTTCTACGGCGCTGACGCAGGCACAGGCTTCATTGGCGCAATCATCGCAGGTCTATTAGTGGGTTACTTCGTTAAATGGATCACCTCGTTCAACTACCACAAATTCGTTCAACCGCTTGTGCCTATCATGATCGCTCCGATCACTGGCTCTTTGTTCATCGCAGGCTTATTCATCTTTGTGATTGGCGCACCTATCGCTGGATTGATGGATGCTCTTACTGCACTACTAACGAGCATGAGCACAGGTAACGTGGTTCTGCTTGGCATCGTATTGGGTGGCATGGCCGGTTTCGATATGGGTGGCCCATTCAACAAGGTCGCGTTCCTTTTCTCGGTCGGCATGATTGCCAGCGGTCAAACTCAGTTCATGGGTGCAATGGCGTGTGCAATCCCTGTCGCTCCATTGGGCATGGCTATCGCAACCAGACTCGGCCGTAAGTTCGACCTGTTCGAATCTTCTGAAATTGAAGCCGGTAAAGCAGCAGGCGCAATGGGCTTGGTGGGTATCTCTGAAGGTGCAATTCCTTTCGCGGCTCAAGACCCGATGTCGGTTATCCCTGCCAACGTGCTTGGCTCAATGACGGCAGCAGTAATGGCGTTCTCATTCGGCATCACCAACAGCGTGGCTCACGGTGGTCCTGTGGTCGCTCTACTAGGTGCAATGAACTACCCAATGCTCGCTCTTCTGTGCATGGCATCAGGTGCGGGTGTGACTGCGGTTACTTGTATCGCGCTTAAAAACCTACGCAAAGCCAAGCTAACAGCAGCAGCGGCTTAAGCCATTTCAACTCCAATGGCTTGAGCACCTCTACTCTAATTTTTTAGTAGCTAATACTTTAGTTGCAAATAGGCCGAATAGAGCTCAAGCCATGTTTCCCTTCATGGTGATTTCGATGTCTGATTTTTCTTTAGCGAACGATTCGTTCGTACAACGCTTTTTCTACCCTATGACTAACGTGATTCAAAACTACGCATGGGGTAGCCCTTCTTCGTTCAACCAACTGTTTGGTATTGATAACCAGTCTGGTGAGCCACAAGCCGAGATATGGATGGGTGCTCACCCTAATGGTTGCTCGATGGTGACTGATAACGGGCAGCAGACCACATTGTCGAGCTTGATTTCTAAGAACCTGAACCTGTTTTTAAGCGAGAAAGTGGCAAGTCGCTTTGGCGAACTGCCTTACCTTTTCAAGGTGTTAGCGGCTGAGAAAGCGCTATCTGTTCAAGTTCACCCAAACAAGCAACAAGCGGAATCTGGGTATGCTCTTGAAGAGCAGCAAGGCATTCCGATGACGGCTGGCAATCGTAATTACAAGGATGCCAACCACAAGCCAGAACTGGTGTATGCCCTAACTGACTACACCGCGATGAATGGTTTTAGATCAATCAGCGAGATCCTTGAGCACTTCCACTACCTTGATATTCCAGAGCTGCATTCGATGGTCAATGACCTAGAGGGCGACCAAACTCCCAATGGATTAGCGAGCTTCTTCGCGAGCTTATTGTCTTTGCAAGGAGAACAAAAAGGCATGGCGCTGACCATGTTGCAGGTGAAGGCGAAGCTTTCAGATACACCTGTGTTCCAGTTGATTTCAGAACTGGAAGAGCAATACCCGGGTGATGTCGGGTTGTTTGCTCCACTGCTATTGAACGTGCTCACTCTAAAGCCTGGGCAAGCCATGTATCTGGATGCAGAAACGCCCCACGCCTACATCAAAGGAACTGGATTAGAGATAATGGCGAACTCTGACAACGTACTCCGCGCAGGATTGACGCCTAAATACATGGACGTGAATGAACTGGTTTCTTGTACGAGATTCAATGAAAAGCCGGCGGATAGGTTACTGCTCAGCCCAATAGAGCAAGGTGATGTGATGGAATACCAAACTCCAGTTGAGGATTTTAAGTTCTCTATCGTGCAGAATTCTCACCAGAGAAAAATCACCACCGAAGGTGCAGAGATCCTACTACCTCTCGATGAATCCATGGTGCTAACCCATCAATGTGGTGAAACCTGCGTGATAGAGAAAGGCCAATCGGTGTTCATTCCCGCTTACGCTGAGAGTTACAAACTCGATTGCGTTGGACGCGTGGCGCGTGCTTACAGCTAGCTCTACAAAGTAAATACAAACACTGATCATGCCCTGCTTTGCGGGGCATTTTTGTTTCTGAGGAGGTCGCTCGGCGTGTCAAAAACCTAATCAAAAACGCCATCAAATATGACCCATCTCACACTGCATTAATGATGCAAATCACACTTAATTTTGCTGGATACAAATGTACAGTGAAGGGCTTTTATTTGCTATTTCGCGAATCGGGTTAATCCATTAATTTTAATTCAAGAACTTCAATAGTGAATGAGTTAATAAATGATCACACAGCTAACTAACGTCAACTTAATTAATAACAATCTTCAAGCGAATAATAAAAAAGAACTGTTTGAAGAATTGGCGGGCATGTTATTTGAGAACAACCGAATCAATTGCAAAGATACTTTCTTATCAGGTATTGAAATTCGTGAATCTCAAAGCATCACCTCAATGGATGGCATCGCTTACCCTCACTCCAAAAACCAAGCGGTTACAGAGCCTGCCATTGCTGTCGGTGTAAAACGTGAAGGTATTGAGTATGGCGATGAAGACGGCATTAACCCAACGGTATTTTTTATGATTGCATCACCAGATAACGGTGCTGACCATCATATTTATGTACTACAAGAACTGTTTGGAAAATTCAGCGATGAATTTATCCAGAATATCCATAACGCAAAAGATGAACATCAAATCCTTAATATTTTAATTAATTCATAAGGCGTAGACAATTATGAGCACCCTAGCAAATCAAGCTACCAATACTAGCAATAAAAATAGTAGTAGCGACTATAAAAAAATCCTAAGTACCATGAAAGGCCATCTGCTTTTCGGTACATCACACATGCTACCTTTCATCGTAGCCGGTGGTGTTCTATTGGCTTTAGCGGTAATGGCATCAGGCAAAGGCGCTGTACCTGCAGACGGCCTGCTAGCAGACATCTCTAATATCGGTATCAAAGGCCTTGTTCTTTTCCCAATCATTCTTGGCGGCTTTATTGGTTACTCAATTGCAGATAAACCGGCACTGGCACCTGCGATGATCTCTTCTGGCATCATGGCTGATATGGGCGGCGGCTTCCTTGGTTGTATCGTGGCAGGCTTTATCGCCGGTGGCGTGGTGTTCCAACTTAAGAAGATCCCGCTTTCTGCGAACATGACAGCGCTGGGTGCTTACTTCATCTACCCGCTTCTAGGCACGTTAATCTCTGCCGGCATCGTACTGTGGGGCATTGGTGAGCCAATCAAACTGTTCATGTCTTCAATGAACGAGTTCCTAGCTTCAATGGCTGGCGCGTCTAAGATGGTTCTGGGCACAATCCTTGGTGGTATGACGGCGTTTGATATGGGCGGCCCTATCAACAAAGTCGCAACTCTATTTGCTCAAACTCAAGTAGACACACAACCATGGCTAATGGGCGGTGTAGGCATCGCGATTTGTACACCACCTCTAGGTATGGCATTGGCGACTTTCCTATTCAAAAACAAGTTCTCTAAACAGGAGCAAGAAGCAGGTAAAGCAGCAGCAATCATGGGTTCTATCGGTATCTCTGAGGGTGCTATCCCGTTCGCAGCGAACGACCCAATGCGCGTACTTCCTTCAATCGTTGCCGGTGGTATCGTTGGTTGTGTGTTTGGCTTCATGACAGACGTTCTACTTCACGCACCATGGGGCGGCCTAATCACTGCGCCAGTATCAAGTAACATTCCAATGTACGTGGTCGGTATTGCACTAGGTTCACTAACTACGGCGGTTATCGTTGGCTTCTGGAAACCTGTCGCGGTTGAAACAGAAGAAGACATGGTTGAAGCGCCAGTACAAGCTCAAACAGCTCCTGTAGCTGGCGAAGGCGAGTACGACATCGTAGCCGTAACATGTTGCCCTTCTGGTGTTGCACACACCTTCATGGCAGCGAAAGCACTGGAAAAAGCAGGCTTAGCAGCAGGCCTTAAGATTAAGGTAGAAACTCAAGGTCAAAACGGTATTCAGAACCGCATCAGCGACCTAGATGTAGCGAACGCGAAGCTAGTTATCTTGGCTCACGATATTCAAGTGAAAGACGCTCACCGCTTTGCTAACGCGAACGTGATTGAGTGTTCAACGAAAGAAGCGATGAAGAAAGCCGCGGACATGGTGGCTATTTAAAACCTGAAACAAGTTAGAAGATAAAATTACTACCCCCTAGTAACTAAAATCCCTATTCGCCTTGTCAGCGAATGGGGATTTTATATTTATATAATGTTCAAAGCTTTTTACTGCTTGATATAAAGATCCTTAGAATAGATTCGGCCTTCTACGTTGTTCTTGGCAAACCCACCGACACTTGGTCGCACTAGGCGAGCTTGCATGTAGTAGTAGATTGGCGCGATCGGCATATCTTCAGCCAGTAACTGCTCCGCTTGGTCATAGAAACCTTGGCGTTCTTGCTCATTAGTTGCAGCCAATGCGCTATCCATTGCTGAGTCGTACTTTTCGTTGTTGTAACGAGCAAAGTTACCCGAAGACTCAGATCGCAATAAGCTCAAGAAGGTAGATGCTTCATTGTAGTCACCACACCAAGACGCTCGCATCACATCAAAATCACCTTGGCGACGTGATACTAAGTAAGACTTCCACTCTTGGTTTTCCAACTCAACTTGCGCGCCTAGATTACTTTTCAGCATGGATGCAATCGCCACCGCAATCGACTTATTCGATTCACTGGTGTTGTAAAGCAATTTAAAATCTAGCGGGTTAGAAGCATCGTATCCGGCTTCTTTCAGCAACTCTTTCGCCTTTTGGTCACGCTCCCTTTGAATCCATGTACTGTACTCAGGTTGAGTGGCATCAAAACCTGCCGTGTATTCATGAGCAAAGGTATAAGCCGGTAAGTTACCTACTTGAGTCACTCCATTAGTAATCACATTACGCATCATGGAATAAGACACCGCTTTACGCACTCGCGCATCATCAAACGGAGGGCGCGTGGTATTGAACGCGTAATAGTAAGTACACAATAAAGGTACCGCTGTATACGCGTCTTGATATTTCATTTTTAGCTGCTGCGCCATGTGTGTCGGCACATCAGACGTAATATCGACCTCGCCCACCGCATAGCGATTAATCGACGCATTCTGGTTCTCAAACGGAATGTAAGTCACTTGGGTTAAGTGCGTATCTGAACTGTCCCAATAGTTAGGGTTCTTCTCCAGTTCAATGCGCTCGTTAACCACCCACTCGCCTAAAACAAACGCACCATTACCAACAAACTGCTTCGGATCGCTCCACGGCTTATCGCTGTTTTCTAGCGTAGCCTTGTGAACGGGCATCATTGAAGTGTGGCCTGTCATCGCCACAAAGTATGGCACTTTGCTATCGAGTTCGAATTTCACCGTGTGCTTATCAACCGCCGAGATACCGAGCTCTTCAACGGGCTTCTTACCTTCTGCCACATCAGCGATGTTGTTGATTTGAGTCAGCTTAAGATACCAAACATTCGGCGAAGCGAGTTTCGGATCGACCGCGCGTCTTATCGCATACACGAAATCATCGGCCGTCACCGGATCGCCATTCGACCATTTAGCATCTTTACGCAAGTGGAATACAAACGTCTGGTTGTCTTCGGTTTCCCAAGATTCCGCAACACCTGGGGTGATATTGCCATCGCGATCTTGGATCACTAAACCTTCAAACAGGTCACGTAGAATATGCATTTCAGGCAAGCCTTCTGCCTTTGCCGGATCGAGTGTCGCAGCTTCTGCATCATTGGCTCGCACCAAATGTTGGTCTTTTGCCAGTGAAACACCAGCAGGTAAGGTATCAGCAACGGCAGTCACTGAGATAAAAGGGGTCAATAAAGATGAAATGAGTAAAGCCGTTGAATGTTTCTTAAAATCCATGTTTTTTTGCTCTCCTAGCCTATCTTTGAAGCAAAGTAATAAAATTAACAATGCGACGGTTGACGAGTTTTGACGCTATGGTTTATTTAATAGAGGTCATCTAAATAGTAGTGACTCTTTGATACTACTTGATCAATCAGGAGATTAAGGTGAGTTTAATTCCAAGAACGGAAAGAGCTGCGTTTTCAATAAAGCCGCTGTTATATGGAAAGTCGGTGTTGGGTGCGCCTTTGCTCTATTTCCCCGCGCAAATCGAAAGCGAAGCTCGCGGGCTAATTTTAGCAGGCACACACGGCGATGAAACCGCTTCTATCGCAGGTTTGTCTTGCGCGCTAAGAAGCTTACCGGCTGCCAACTTACGACACGATGTGATTCTGTCGATGAACCCAGATGGCAATCAGCTAGGTACTCGCGCCAACGCTAACCAAGTCGATCTGAACCGCGCCTTTCCAACTCAAAACTGGACAGAAAACGGCACCGTCTACCGCTGGAGTTCTCACACCCCTGTCAGAGATGTAAAAGTAAAAACGGGGCAAGCCGATCAGCTTGAACCGGAAGTGCAGTCGCTCATCAACCTCATTGAGCAACGCCAACCCAAGTTCGTCATATCTTTCCACGAACCACTCGCCATGGTCGACGACCCAACTCAGTCAGAACTCGCCTCTTGGCTAGGCAAACAGTTCAACCTACCACTCGTCGAAGACGTTGATTACGAAACCCCAGGCTCATTCGGCACATGGTGCCAAGAAAGAAGCCTACCGTGTATTACCGTAGAACTGCCGCCAGTGTCTGCTGATTTGACTATCGAGCAATATTTGGATGCGTTTGTGACTGTGTTGGGGTGTGAGGGGGTTGTTTAAATGAGATCCTTTAGGCTGAAGGAGTTTATTAACACTTACCTCAGTCATTGTTGTTCCAATCTCAGTATCCCCTATTACAAATAAGGCACTGGTTACTACAAATATAGTTACAACTTACACTCTCCAGGCTATGTAACACACACTACGATTACTGAGGAGGGTAAGTACTAGCATCAAAAGCTGAGTGATCTATTGTGTGTGAGTTCTTTTCCATTATGTATTCAATTGTTTCTAGTAGACGTGTGTGATTGATCGGTACTCGCTTGTTTCCTTCATATATAGCCTTATCTTGAGATTCTGGAAACAGACTCAAAAGGTTTTGCTCTAAAAAACGATTAGATTCATAGACCAAATCTCTATATGTACTTCTGTTTAACTGATGAAGCTCCGCAACCCCAGTGATAAACTGATCAAGAATTCGATGCAAATCTAAGCCCTTATCTTTATAACTGTTAGCTTCCATAACGGCTTGCAATCTTTTCAACTTCGCTTTTGACGGATCTCGACTTTCGATGAATTCTAACAGCTTCGTTTGATCGACACATGAATACAAAACAATCGTCTTTTTGTGAAAACCATATGTAAAAACATCCATTAACATAGCTTGATGTTGGACATAGTTCCGCAATTCGTCCCCCACCGCGTAGCCATCATTAGTCTCAAACAATTTATTCCTGAAGACTTTAAATTCTTCGTGATTTTTATCCTGCCCAGTTAATTTACCTATAAATGAAGTATTGGCTTTGTGTTGATAACACTTGTCTAAATACAACTTGCTCAGATTGAGAGTTGTTAACAAAAGTCTGTTTGCCTTAAGTCTCCATTCATAAGCTATGTGCTTAGGTATCAGTCCCATGCCTGAAAACTGTATACATGCATGGTACAAATGTGTTTTATAATCTGTATAAGACTGAACAACCTGATCATGAAGCTCTTCAAATAGATAAATCTTTTGCAAAGTTTCAAGACCTTTCTTGTACCTTACAAATTCTTGCTCGCTAAGCTCATGTTTAATTTGGTTAGGGTAAGCGCTGAAGAAGTAATACTCCATTATGTTTTGTTCCCAATCTGAAGACTGCTCCTACTATACCATAAACATCTGAATTATAAGGAAGTATGTCTTTCCCAAAAATCCTCACAGTTGAAAATGACCGACTTGCTTATCCTTTGAAAACAGATAATTAATAGGGAAAACTTAGCTGTAATACTATGAGATTTAACCTAAAGACATAGTTTTCACTGTGAGAGACAACAGATAAAAGCATGTTTGAGTCTACAACGAGAAAATAGGCGGAAAGCTTACGTCCCATTTGTTTCTAATAAATGTCTTACCTACATAGTTCCTGTTTACTGTGTCCTTAGATTTTCTGAGTAATCCCCCCCTCTCCGAACTCCTCTGAATACACCAATTATTACAAATAAGTAATAATCATTTTCTATTTAAGGGGATTATCAAAACATATACTCACACCTATACTAGCTCCAACAAAACGAGAGAGCGGAAACAATTAAGCTCAACTACTCTTAACGGGTTGAATTTAATTGCACGGTTATCCGCTGTACTGACATATATAGGAAACATCCAATGACAATCGAAATTAAACCTGGTCAAACTCATATCAAATCAAAAGCAATGGTTGCATGGGCAGCTGGCGAGCCACTAAAAATGGAAGAAGTTGATGTACAACTTCCTAAAGCTGGTGAGGTTCTAGTTCGCATCGTTGCTACTGGTGTTTGTCACACTGACGCATTCACATTATCAGGTGACGATCCAGAAGGTATCTTCCCTTCAATCCTTGGTCACGAAGGTGGCGGTATCGTTGAGATGATCGGCGAAGGCGTTACCAGTGTTGAGATTGGCGACCACGTTATCCCACTTTACACCGCTGAATGTGGCGAATGTAAATTCTGTAAATCTGGTAAAACTAACCTATGCCAAGCGGTTCGTGAAACGCAAGGTAAAGGCCTAATGCCAGACGGTACAAGCCGCTTCTCTATCAATGGCGAAACGATTTTCCATTACATGGGTTGCTCTACTTTCTCTGAGTACACAGTACTTCCAGAAATCTCACTAGCAAAAGTAAGCAAAGAAGCACCGCTTGAAGAAGTTTGTCTTCTAGGTTGTGGTGTAACTACGGGTATGGGCGCGGTACTGAACACAGCTAAAGTTGAAAAAGGCGACAACGTTGCTGTATTCGGCCTTGGCGGTATCGGTCTTTCTGCAATCATTGGTGCTCGCATGGCTGGTGCTGACCGCATCATCGGTGTAGATATCAACGAGAGCAAATTCGAGCTAGCAAAACAGCTTGGCGCGACCGACTGCATCAACCCAACTAAATTCGACAAGCCAATCCAAGACGTTATCGTTGAGATGACAGACGGTGGTGTTGAGTACTCTTTCGAGTGTATTGGTAACGTAAACGTGATGCGTCAAGCACTTGAGTGCTGTCACAAAGGTTGGGGCGAATCAGTAATCATTGGTGTTGCAGGTGCAGGCCAAGAGATCGCAACTCGTCCATTCCAACTAGTGACTGGTCGAGTATGGCGTGGTTCTGCTTTCGGTGGTGTTAAAGGCCGCTCTGAGCTTCCAGAAATCGTTAACCGTTACATGGCGGGTGAGTTTGGTCTTCAAGAGTTCATCACTCACACTATGGGTCTGCAAGACGTAAACGAAGCATTCGACCTAATGCACAAAGGTGAATCTATCCGTACTGTTCTACACATGGATAAGTAATTCTCCTTGGTCTCGATACTTAGGTGTCGAGGCCAAAGCTATAAATGAAAAGCAACAAACTGTCTTCACCACCTCCTGCCCGGTGGGTGGTGAAACTTTAAGTGATATAGACAAATTTACTCCCAAAACCATCAACCTAACGGAGCACCATAGATGACAATCGAAAACATTAGCCAAGCAAAGGTTGCTGGTGGTTGGCACAAACAATACACCCACTTTTCTGCAACGCTTGACTGCAACATGCGTTTTGCGATTTTCTTGCCACCTAACGCAAGCAAAGAAAACCCAGTTCCTGTTTTGTATTGGTTATCAGGCTTAACCTGTACCGATGAAAACTTCATGCAAAAAGCCGGCGCGTTCAAAGCTGCGGCTGAGCAAGGCATTGCCATTGTTGCCCCTGATACAAGCCCACGCGGCGAAGGCGTTGCCGACGATGAAAGCTACGATCTCGGCCAAGGTGCAGGCTTCTATGTGAATGCCACTCAAGCACCATGGGACAGCCATTACCACATGTACGATTACGTGGTAACAGAGCTCCCAGCGCTGATTGAATCGTTCTTCCCTGTAACATCAGTGAAATCAATTTCTGGTCACAGCATGGGCGGACACGGTGCCCTAACGATTGGTATCAAAAACGAAGATAGCTACCGTTCTATCTCCGCATTCAGCCCAATCACCAACCCAATGCAATGCCCTTGGGGACAAAAAGCATTCAACCAATATCTAGGCTTAGATATTGAAGAGTGGAAGCACTACGATGCCTCTGAGCTTCTAAAAACCAAAGGCACTAAACTGCCAATGTTGGTTGACCAAGGCGAAGCCGATAACTTCCTGATTGAGCAGCTTAAGCCTGAACAATTAGTCGAAGCGGCTAAGGTAACCAATGCCGATTTAGAGTTGCGTATGCAGCCAGGTTACGATCACAGCTACTTCTTCATCTCTAGCTTTATTGATGAGCACATTGAGTTCCACGCTGCTTACCTAAACAAATAGTCACACCTATTTAGCCCACACCTTGCAAAAGCGTGAGGTGTGGGCTTTTTTGTGCCTGCTGTTTGCTTACATTCATCAATCAAAACTGAGGGTTGCATGCAGAGAGGGCATAGAGTAGTAAGCTAAGATTTAAAACGGTAAGTTATGAACAGTGTGTCAATTCGTTCAAGTTTCCTAACAGACAGGTGTCGCCTTCACTTATTCATACTCTTACAATCAGCAAATCAAACCTGTTACCATAGCGTCTTCAACATCACCTATTTTGAAGGTTGCTATGAAAGCAATTAAGACTCTTTTCTTCCTGATGGTTTTATTAAGCGGTCTGTTTACCGCTTGGCTGTTTATCCCGACTCCAGCGATCATGGACAAGCAAACGCTCGACCTTCCATTAACGGAACCATTCAAGCTTGTGGCATATCGCAGTAACCCGAATGATGCAAGCAAGCCGCTGACTTACCACTACTATGTGATTTCAGATGTGGTTGGCGTGGACGACATGGACCCGTTCCTGATTACCACAGACCAGTTCGTGAAGCTTGGCGAATTCGACGAGAATACATTCAACTTAACGGTTAACGGTAAGATCGAGAGTTACACCAATGATCTGTGGATCCAAAAGGCCGACGGCAAACTGCAACACTTGTATGTAAGTGTTGATGCTAACTATGTCCGCTAAGATCAAGCAGCAATAAACCTCATTTCTAAAACTGCGCTTTGGCTTCCAAGCGCAGTTTTTGTTTCTAGCGTAATTTTTGTTTCAAGCCGCCTGCTTTCACGCTCCTCTTATCCTCTTATTCTCTTTTTTCCACTTTCACCCGCGACTGCCCTTTCTCTCAAGGTGATAAAAACAATCTAAATGTCGCAAGCCGCATAGGTGTTATAAGCCCTTAAGATGTTATAAGCTCAGGTTATGCTCGACTCCCTATAAATCAAAAATAATAAAGGATCACTCGTGGAATTTACGCTCGACAAATTTAACGGCATCATCATCGACCCAGCAACCTCCCCTCACGATGCTGACTCATTCAATGCCGAACTCAGCGAGATCACCGAATTTTCTAAGCAGAATAACAAAGGCATCATTTGGATTAGTTTACCTATTTCTCTCTCGCACCTTATTCCGGTGGCGACTGGGCTTGGCTTTGTATTTCACAACTGTTTGGAAGACGAAATTACACTGATCCACAAATCCGAGATTGTAGAGTTTGTGCCTTTCATCCCTACCCACACCTTGGGTGCTGGCGCGTTGATCACCAACGAACACAACCAAGTGCTGATGATTAAAGAGCACGGTATGACTGGCTACAAGTTACCTGGCGGCCATATTGAGTTGGGTGAAGGTATTGAGGAATCGGTTGTTCGGGAAACCTTGGAAGAAACCGGTATCGAGGCAACGTTCGTTTCTGTGGTTGGCATGGCGACAAGACACCCGTATCAATTCGGTAAATCGAATCTCTACTTTATTTGTCACCTTATCGCTCAAACTCAAGATATCGCGATTCAAGACACCGATGAAATTGCAGAGGCTAAATGGGTTGATGTTGAAGAGTACATTAACAACCCTGACAGTTACCCGTTTAACCGCCAATTAGTCGGTTCTCTGATAGGGAAACAAGGGTTAGAGCTTACTCAGCTAGAAGGTAATTCAGGCCCAACCCACAAGCCCGAAATCTTCTTTTCGCAAAGCTAGAGCGATTCAGATATAAAAACGCCCAACTCAATTGAATTGGGCGTTTTGGTTTCTAGCTTTTGTTTTCTTAATTAAGCCAACTGCGTTGTTAGTTATTCTTTGTACCCATGATTGATTCTCATACTTTTAGAACGAACCTGTATTAGAAGAAGCCTAACGGATTAGTATCGTAACTGATCAACAGGTTCTTAGTATTTTGGTAGTGATCGAGCATCATCTTGTGTGTCTCACGGCCAATGCCCGATTTCTTGTAACCACCGAAAGCCGCGTGTGCTGGGTAAGCATGATAGCAGTTCACCCAAATACGCCCCGCTTCGATGTTGCGACCCATGCGATACGCTAGGTTTGCATCACGCGTCCACACGCCAGCACCTAAGCCATACTCGGTGTCATTAGCGATCTCTAGCGCTTCAGCTTCGTCTTTAAACGTCGTCACCGCGATAACAGGACCAAAGATCTCCTCTTGGAATACACGCATCTTGTTGTGCCCTTCCAGCATGGTTGGCTGAATGTAGTAACCGTTGCCGAGATCATCTGGTTGCTGCGCGATTTCACCACCGGTTAGCACTTTCGCACCTTCTTGACGACCGATTTCTAGGTAGCTCAAGATCTTATCAAACTGCTCTTTTGACGCTTGTGCGCCAACCTGCGTATCGGTATCTAGCGGGTTACCTTGTTTAATAGTTTGAGCACGCTCGACCACCTTGGCGATGAACTTGTCGTATACCGATTCATGAATCAACACACGTGATGGACAAGTACACACTTCACCTTGGTTGAAGAACGCCAGCAACATACCTTCGACACACTTATCGAGGTATTCGTCTTCATGGTTAAAGATATCTGGGAAGTAGATATTTGGAGACTTACCGCCAAGCTCTACCGTTGACGGAATCAAGCTTTCAGCCGCACATTTCAGGATGTGGTGGCCGACTTCTGTCGAACCGGTAAAAGCTAGCTTCGCCAAACGATCGCTGGTTGCTAACGCTTGACCCGCTTCGCTACCAAAACCATTCACGATGTTGACCACGCCTGCTGGTAGAAGATCAGCGATCTTCTCCATCATCACCAAAATCGATGTCGGTGTTTGCTCGGCGGGCTTCATCACCACACAACAACCCGCCGCTAGCGCAGGTGCTAACTTCCAAGCCGCCATTAGAATCGGGAAGTTCCAAGGAATGATCTGCCCCACCACACCAATAGGTTCTGGGAAGTGGTAACTCGCGGTGTTTGAATCGAGCTCAGCTGCGCTGCCTTCTTGTGCTCGGATACAACCCGCAAAGTAACGAAAGTGATCAACAACCAAAGGGATATCTGCCGCCAGAGTTTCTCGTACAGGCTTGCCGTTTTCCCACGTCTCGGCGACTGCGATTTCTTCTAGGTTCGCTTCAATGCGGTCGGCAATTTTAAGCAGGATGTTCGAACGTTCTGTCACACTAGTCGCCGCCCAACTTGCACGAGCTGCGTGCGCCGCATCGAGTGCCAAGCTAATGTCCGCCTCTGTTGAGCGCGCGACTTGGCAATACACCTGACCATTCACTGGGGAAGTGTTATCAAAATACTCGCCGCTGACAGGCTTCACCCACTCGCCACCGATAAAGTTATCGTATTGCGCTTTAAAGTTAACCACTGCGTTATCACTACCCGGCTGTGCGTAAATCATAGTTAGATCCTTCTTTGATTTTTAGTCGTTGTTTATTCGTTATTGAGCTTATGTTGTCGAGCTAGCATGGCGGCTTCCCTTGAGAACAGATCTCGTGAGAAGAAAGCTCGTAAGAAAAGAGCCACCATGTTTATGCTTTCTGTTTAAAACACTGATACTTCGTGTTTTCTTCACAACAGTAACAACGCAAATCACACGCCAGAACTTCAAAACTTGTTGTTAATAAATTGTAAAACTATGATTACCAAACGTTTACAACCCAAAGTGAGTTGGCATTGAACGGACGTCTGGAAACCACACCAGTGTTCAACTGTTCCAAATTGGTACACCCTCACTGTTACGACATGGAACAGTCATGCACCTTCAACAAGCAAACACCTCAGATTGGCTTTCATCCTCTTGGCACCGCAGCACAGAAGCGGGTCTAAAACAGAGACGACTTCCCGAAGACATTCGCCTGCCACAATCGATTCTTAAACAGCGACGTCATCAATCGTCTGACTTGATTCATATTGTCGAACGTAATGCGCTGCCTTTGTTCAATCAGATGTTTTCTCGTACCGACAGTCGCTTAATTCTGACCGATATTGAGGGGGTGATTCTGGCGAGTTGGGGACAAGAAAGGTTTAAGGAGAAGCTGACATCAATTGCACTCAGCTCTGGAGCGTGTTGGCAGGAACAACTCAAAGGCACTAACGCGATAGGCACCGCCATTGTTGAAGCGAAACCCGTATCCATCATTGGCGAACAACACTTCATCCACCAGCATCGATTTATCAGTTGTTCAGCAAGCCCGGTGTTTGATCATCAAGGTCAAATGGTTGGCGTGTTAGATATTACTAGTGAGCAGCAGCAAGACGACAATTCCGTCCAATTGCTGGTTCAGAATATGGTTCAACTCGTTGAGAATCAGCTATTGAGTCACATCCCGCAAGGCACCACTCGTATTGACCTCGCGTGTGAGAAATCTTTATTACACAGTGGTTGGCAAGGAATTGTGATAGCCAATGAAGCTGGCGAAGTAGTAGCGCACAATCAGGTCGCCTCTCAACTGTTAGATCAAACCTCGATCGTCGGCGAATGCATCGAGACTCTCTTCAATCGAGACTCATTTGATGCACCCTTTGTATTTGAGAAACAGCACCTCAAACAACAAACCACCAAACGTACGCGCTCCATTTCAGCGTCGTGCGATTTGCACCATGGCGAACAACAAATTGAACACGCTTGGCAGCAAGCCAACAAGGTAATAGACAAAGGGATCAGCTTGTTGATCTTAGGGGAAACAGGCGTTGGCAAGGGTGAATTTGTTAAGGCGTTACACAAGCAAAGCCAGCGTAAATCGTCGCCATTAGTGGCGGTAAACTGTGGGGCACTACCGAAAGATCTTATCGAATCCGAACTGTTTGGCTACGCGCCGGGGGCGTTTACGGGCGCCAGCCACAAAGGATTCCAAGGTAAGATCCGCCAAGCAGATAAGGGGATTCTGTTTCTCGATGAAATTGCCGATATGCCTTTGGAGGCTCAGTGTCGATTACTGCATGTTCTGCAAGACAAATCTGTAGTGCCTGTGGGTTCGAACCAAAGCTACCAAGTCGATTGTCAGATCATCGCAGCCACACATAAAAACCTAGATCAGTTAGTTGCAACTGGAGAGTTTCGACAAGATCTCTTTTACCGCCTGAATGGCTTGGCCTTCATCTTACCAAGCTTGCAACACCGACAAGACAAGCACGCCTTAATCGAGCACATTCATCGTAAATACGCGGAAGCTGAGCAGTCAATTTGCCCGCATTTAATGAGCTTACTGTGCGCCTATTCATGGCCGGGTAATATCCGCGAATTAGACAACTTGCTTAAAGTTGCTGCTCTGCTAGCGAGTGATGAAACACAGCTCACACTCGAGCATGTACCGAGCCACCTTGCTCAACATCTCACGTTATTAGCGCAAGATAATCAGCATCAACTGACGAAACCTAATAGCACCACAGACACAACGAATACCAATTTAAGAAGTACCGTTGAGGAAACCTTGCTGCAAACGTATCAAGCCAATCAGGGCAACATCAGCAAGACATCGCGAATACTGGGTATCAGCCGCAACACCATTTATCGAAAACTAAAGAGCTTGGGGATTCTTTAATAATGAACATTAACAGTGGCTTGGTTACTCCGATTGAGCATGCAAAGTATAAATACGTACTTTTTAAGTGGGTACTCCGCACTTCGGACTAAATTAAAGTGTGACTGATATCATATAATGAGTAATATATATTCAGAACGCCCGCAAACTACAACCTCTTGATTTACCAGAAAATAAAAAACGGCATAAAGTTTAAAATATTAATAAATACAATTAGATAATAAAACAAATACAGCCACACACCTATCTTATAGCTCCCTTCTAAAAGATATAATCCGGAGCGCTACACGTTCCTATTTATATTTTTAATCACCCTATTCTTATTGTGTTCATTATTTCGAATTTTCCATTCACGTATCTTGTTTAAAATCTCTGAAAAACTACCACTATTTGGTTAGAGAGATTATATGTTTAACAGTATACGAACGCGAATTGCGGTGAGTGCGGGCGGAGCGATGGCTTTCACTCTGTTAATCGCCATGGGAATGACGACCAACGCATTTACCGATGTGAATAAACAAGTCACTGAAAAAGTAAAAACGCAGCTGACAGAGGCCACTGCTACGGATTTACAAAACACGGCACTTCAACAAGGTTTGAACATCGCTAACCAGCTTAACCCCGTATTAGCGAACCTTAAGCAAGTGCGCTCAATCATCGAATTAAGTTCAGAAACCGACGCAAGTGCAGAGCTTATCGTGAAACAGTTTACTGCGGCACTGGAAGCACAAAACAAAGCGGTATTTGCGGGTTACATGGTTTGGGAAGATAAGACATGGTCACAACAGTCCGTCTTGAATAACGAGCTCAACGTGAACAGCGAAAATGGCTCAGATACGTCGCTGATTTCAGATAACCAACAAGACTCGAATATCGAATCTGGCTCAAACACTGAGTTAGGTTTTAACAGTCAGGGCTACCTTGCGCCTTTCTTCTCTCCCAATGACCAGAACAGCTTTGATGCTGTCGCAATGGAAAGCTTTAGCAATACCGATCTCAACAGCAACGGTGAGCGCAAAGATGACTGGCACTTAATGCCATATCAAACGGGTAAAACGTTTGTGATGGAACCGTATTTTTATTCAGTGCGCGGCAAACAAGAACTCATTACCACCATCAGCCAACCAATCAAACATGACGGAAAAATCATCGGCTCGCTAGGCTTTGATTTATCCCTACATGAACTCCAAAGCCAAAGTGCGTTACTTGCGCGTAACTTGTTTGATGGTCAAGGAAAAATCCTAATCACTTCATGGAAAGGCATTACATTGGCCAACAGCCGAGCTGGAAATATGGTGGGTAAAAAAGTCTCTTCTGAATTGGAATCTGAATGGTCAAAGATTCAGTCTATCGCTAACAGAGAAGGCGCCGGTCTTGTGACTTTCGGCGGCGATGAGTACGCGATTACCGCAATTGATACCAGTGATGCGCCATGGGTAGTCATGGTGTCTGTTCCTAGTAGTCACCTAGCCAAAAGCGTAAATGACTACACCGAGTGGAGTGATGCTCAGAATTCAAAAGCACTTGAAAAAGGTGTGTGGGCGGGAATCATCGCCGCTCTTCTAGGCATTGCCTCAATGGCATTCATTGCTAACTCTTTGGGCAAGGTTTTGAACAATTTAGTGGAACGCTTTAAAGATGCAGCACAGGGTGAAGGTGACTTAACTTATCGCATTGAAGTGAAAGGTAAGGATGAAACCGCTCAGCTTGCACACTGGTTCAATACCTTCCTATCTCGCATACAAGAGATGCTACTTACCGTGATGGTAACGGCTGACCAAGTGGATAAAAACGCGACAGAAGGCCAAGCTCGTGCTGAAGTTTCACGTGACCAGCTGAATTCTCAAGTTAACGAAGTGAACTCACTTGCCACTGCTATCAATGAAATGAGTGCAACAGCGCAAGAAGTGGCAAACTCAGCGGTTCAAGCAGCTGCAGCAGCAAGCCAAGTGCAGAGCAACAGTCTCAATGGTATGACGCGCATGGACAATGCCGCCAGTGCTGTAGACAGCTTAGCTGTGCAGGTTAACGATGCGCAGCAACAAACGCAGAACTTAGTCGATTCGAGCACCGCTATTCAGGGTATCTTGAGCGAGATTGGTGGTATTGCAGAGCAAACTAACTTACTTGCACTGAATGCAGCGATTGAGGCAGCTCGTGCAGGTGAGGCTGGTCGAGGCTTTGCAGTGGTTGCTGATGAGGTTCGTAACCTAGCGAATCGTACTCAAGGCTCGACTGAAGAGATTCGCTCTATGTTGGCTCGCTTAGAACAAGAGACTCAATCTATTGTGGTACTGATGGAGCAAAGCCAGAATCAAGCGAACAACACAAAAAGTGAAACCGAAGCTGCACATCAAGCCTTGTCTGAAATCAACCAAGCGATTGAAGTGATTAATGACATGAACAATCAGATCGCTTCCGCGGCTGAAGAGCAAAGCTCTGTGTCAGAAGAAATTAACCGCAATGTAGTGATCATCAATGACACAGCAGTGGAAGTGATGGACACCATGACATCATCAGTAGCAATCAGTAATGAGCTGACAGTGAAAGCCGGAGATTTACACGGTGAACTGAGTAAGTTCAAGCTTTCTTAATTACCAACAACGTCTAACAATAACTAGGCCGAGAAACACTATGTTTTAGGAGAAACGCAACGTTCTCCGCGAAACAGCATGTTCTCGGCCTATCTATTTTAGCTCCGCACTCAACATTACCCTCACCGAGAAAAAATCTAATTGGAGTCCAACTCCACAAGTTGATTGAGCACTTCTTTGTCTAACACTGGGTGATGTTTGCTCGCTAAAATCAGCACAATATCCACCGAAGGCAGTGGTGGCATATCTTCCAGAATGTTCAGATCAGAAGTCACACTCAGCTTACCCATCGCGCCAATCGCTAAACCTGCTTTAACAATGGCACGTTGCGCCGAAGCGGTATTACTGCACGCCAACAACTGATAAGGCGTACCCTGTTTAGTTAGGCCATTCACTGCCGCTGCGTGATACTTACAATCGGTCTGAAACAAGGCTAGTGGGACGGGTTTAGAATCATCGAACACATAGTCTGGGCTGCTTATCCATACTCCCACATCACTGGTAAGCCAATAGCCCTCTTCACTGTCAGGCGATCGGGTGACAATTGCAGCATCAAGCCTGCCATCATCCAACCACTCTCTGAGCGTAATGCTTGGCAGGCTGAATACTTGAATAGAACAGGTGGGTTCTGCTTTCTGCAACAGGCGAATCACTTTTGGCAGAATAGTGTCATTGTAGTCTTCAGGGCAACCGAGTCTTAAAGGTTGTTTGTCTTCGTAACGCTTTACTTGCTTGAGGGCGGTATTGTGGAGGGCGACCAACTGCTCCGCATGAGAACGCAGCGCTAAGCCAGCCTCTGTCAGCACGAGATTACGGCCTTCTTTCTGGAAAAGGGTCACGTTGAGTTCTTCTTCCAGTTTGCGCATCTGCGCACTGAATGCCGATTGGGTGCGATTGATCTGTTTCGCTGCACGAGTAAAGCTACTGGTTTCTACAAACGCGAGAAAGCCTCGCAAAGCATCAATATCCATATTGAAATCACCACCCATCGTTTTTATTAATGTATTGCATCAAAATTATCCGTTAGTGCGCCGCAATACAATCCCCTAAGCTCAAATGAATTCCCCTAAGGCTCAATACCTTACCCTAAGTCTCAAAGCATCCACACTAAACGCAAGGAAGCAACTATGCAGCTTTATATTGGAAACCAGAACTACTCAACTTGGTCATTGCGCGCATGGCTAATATTCGACAACTACAACCTCAATGCGGAAGTCATCAAGCTCAAGCTATTCACTTCTGATTTTTACGACACACTAGCTTCAGTGACACCAACAGCCAAAGTTCCAACCCTGGTTGACGGTGACGTTGCGGTGTGGGATTCACTGGCGATTCTCGAATACGTTAACGAAGTCTACTTGGACGGCGCAGCATGGCCTAAATCCGTGAAAGAACGCGCCCATGCCCGAGCGATTTCGGCAGAGATGCACTCTGGATTTTTTGCCGTAAGAAATGAAATGCCGATGAACTGCCGAGCTCAACGAAAGCTTGCTTTGAGTGAAGAAGCATTGAAAGACATCGCCCGTATTGATGCCATATGGTCGACGCAAATGGAGCAATATCCAGAAGGTTGGTTGTTTGGTGAATGGTCGATTGCCGATGCGATGTTTGCACCCCTTGCATTGCGCGTAGAAACCTATGGTATCAAACTTTCAGAGAAGGCATCACAGTATCAGCAACGTGTGCTCAACAGCCCATCAGTACAAAAATGGTTGGCAGAAGCGAGCTTAGAAACCGATGTGGTTGAAGAGGACGAGGCGGGAGAGCCGGTATAAATAGATTAAAAAGAGTCTCGATGCGATATCGAGACTCGTTCATTATTAGATGATTTGAAAGCGATTTCCTTACTGGCTATTCTGCCGCAACGCCGTCTTTATGATCATTCGGTTCAAATTCTAAAATATCACCAGGTTGGCACTCTAAAACTTCACACAGCTTGTCGAGCGTCGATAGCCTTACGGCTTTGGCTTTATCATTTTTTAATACGGACAAGTTGGCTTCTGTTATCCCAACTTCTTTTGCCAATGTCTTTAATCGCATTTTCCGTTTGGCCATCATAATGTCTAAATTAATGCGGATAGTCATGACAAGTCCTTTAAATGGTTTGGCTGTGTTCGTCAGCCAGAATATAACCTTCTTTCATCACCCACGAGATGATCAAAATAATTATACCTAATATCAGTGTTAAAAAGTCCATACCAACAAAACTAATCTCAAAGATACGGTCACCTGGTGGATTATTGAACGACAGTATCACTGACATCAATGAACCATAGATAACTGAACCTAATACCCAATAAAACAAGCTATATCCGAGTTTCTGATAGGACATTGCGTTTTCTAAAGAGAAGATTTCACCTCGCTCATAGTTACGGAATAGGCGTATCAGAACCGTTAATGCATACATAAGAATGCTCGACATCGCCAAACTGGTGAACATTGCGATGATTCTTGTTGTCGTAGTAAGTGGAGAGACTGTGAGTGGAGAGGTTATAAAGTAATCCATCTCGATGGAAAACTGAATAATGCCCATCTCACTAAGAAAGTCATAGGGTGTTTGAACTGTTAGCCAGAAGTAACACACCATGATCGGAGTGAGTGCAAGAAAGGACTGAAGTAGCATTCGCACACGGCGACTTTGTTTTTGAATCTTAGACATACTTATATTCCTGTTGAGTTGATGGAAGAATATTAAGATCAAAACAAACGATGATCAACAATAAATTATCGACAAACGATAATTTATTGTTTATTTGCAATATTAAAATGAGTAAAGCCCACATAATCCTTCATCTACACCACAATAATTTGGTCGATTGTGATCGCCTAATCACAATGTGCAGATGTGATTGTTTATATTCAACTAAATTCAAATAGTTAAGATAAACGTTATGTTACGAGCAACCATCGCATTACTCAGTGTCACTAGCTTGACCGTATCTGCCAATGTCACCCTTCCCTCTGGAGAAGACTGGATCAATCATGCTTCTGAAGGGCTCGCACCTTACTGGCTTATGCCGAGCGCACAGGGAGAACCGATAGGCAATTTCCCTACTTTCCGCTGCGATGATGGTACCTTGCTCGATGTATCTGCTGTGTGTCCTGAATTGAACAGAGGCTGGATCACTCCCCACTTTGGCAAGGAGTTTACGCGTATGAAATCACGCCAAACTTATGCCTATGGCGTGCTCTATCACCTTACTGGAGAGAAACAAGCTTTAGCACTTGCCAAGCAAGGTGCCTACTACCTCATTGATCAACTAGAAGATAAGAAAAATGGTGGCTTTATTGGCTACACAAAAGAGGGAAAAGCGGGTCAAGATTGGCAGCAACGTACCTCTCAAGATCAAGCGTATGCGCTGGTTGGACTCGCGATGTACTACTACCTGACCCAAGACAAAAAGGTAGAAGAAGCACTCATCGCCCAACAAGCTTTTATCTTTGATAAATATCGACTTAGCGACAACAGCGGTCTTGCTTGGGTACTCGCCGACGGTGAAGATGGCAGTGCAAAACGACGTGAACTGGTCGCGCAACTTGATCAAATAAACGGCTACCTGTTGTTAGTCGCTCCTCTGCTCAAAGAGCCCGTCAAAGCCAAATGGCTTGATGACTTAAACTGGCTCACGCAAGCCATGATTGATCACTACCACTCTGAAGATGAACAACGCTTCTACGGTGCAATTCACGACAAAGCGGCAATGATGCCGAATGCCAATCACAATGATTTTGGGCACACCATTAAAGCGTATTGGATGACCTATCTAACTGGTCATGCATTAAAAAATTCCGATTGGTCTGAGTTTAGTTTAGACGGTATGAAACACACTTTGGCTCAGGCGCAATATCAAAAAGATTTTGCCAATGTATCTAACTATTTTGGCGAACGACTTCAGAAGGTGTGGCAAGGGCAAGATATCACGGGCTGGCAAAGCAGACCGTACAGCCAATGGGCGTCATCATGGGAATGGGCTGAGCTTGATCAAGCTGCGATGACGGTATCGCTTATCGATGGTTCAATGAAAGACGTACTACAATACACCCTGCCCACCTTTCATGATGTATGGGTAGATCATAAATACGGTGGCGTTGGGCTTGAGCCTAAGCGTACTAAAGCTTTCCATTGGGGCAATGGCTACCACCAATTTGAACATGCGCTGATTGGCTATTTATATGCTCGACAAGAGGAAGGTAAACCCGCTGTACTTCACTACGCAAGGCCAACCAACAGCAAGATGCCAATGGAACCTTATTACTATCAAGGAGATGTACTTAAATTAGAGAATCAGAGCGATGGAACGCAAAAGGTCAGTTTCAACAACATTCGACCTTAATACCTGATATTCACTCATCGGTATTTTTAGAGGTGGTTAACGACTAAGACGGAGCTGATGAGTGGCTAGCTGTTAGCAAAGCCTGAAAAGAAGATCTTCAGGCTTTTGAAATACCGTTGAGCAACATTTATTGGTAGGATTTTAAATGAATACATAAGCAAGTGAATCTTGTCGGATCTTCAGTTAAACCATATACGGCATCACGAAATCACTTCTTATTATTTTGCTCAACCAACTTTTCATTCCACGCTTCGTTGCCGTCTCGCTTACTGACATCATATTCAGAGCAGAACTGCGATATGGTCATGTTGTTATCGCCAGTTGCTAACTTTAATGCCAATTGAACTTGTTGAAGTTTGCTTTGCAGACGAAGGTTTTGACCTGCCTTTGGGCTTTTTTCTTTAGCAAACTTTAAAGCAGCATGTTTACGTTCGGCAGCTCCCGCTCGGCGATCCGCTTCTGATAATAGATATTTTAGCTGCGCGACACTCTTGCCTTTCTTAAAGGCAGGCTCAAGCAACTCAACGCATTCATCAAATGATGGATTTATAACATATGGATCAATTCTATGCGCTTGTTGGCGCATCCACTCTAGCGCGAGCTTTTCATCTGACATAATTACATCTTTACCAAAGAAATAGCCGTACATGGTATCGCTCAATAGCAAACCGCTGCAACAACAAATTAAGCTACAGTGTCACATTTAATTTCAAGGAAATTGCAATTTTCTAAAAGAATCCTCCTTTCACTACCACTTATTCAAACTGGATGATCGGAATAAAGCGATGCTGCGTAGATATGTTTTAGTTTGGTTAGTGAACAAGTCGTCGAAAACAAAAATGAGAAGAAGAGAAGATATGAAGGCAATGACCCTTTCAAGACAAGATATCAACGCAATGGACCAGCGTGAGCGCGCTCGCTTAATTAACTCCTTATCAGGGTTTAAAAGCGCAAACCTTATTGGCACTTGCGACAAACAAGGGCTAGAGAACCTTTCAGTGGTGAGCTCTGTGATTCATTTGGGGTCAAATCCACCTTTGCTTGGCTTCATCGTCCGACCTGCAGAAAGTCGCCGTCATACACTAGAAAATATCCTAGAAACTCAGCACTTCACCATCAACAGCATTGGTGCTGGGTTTGTTCGAAAAGCGCATCAAACTTCCGCTCGCTATCCCAAATCAATCTCAGAATTTAACGCGGTCGGACTCACGCCCTATTACGATGATGTGTTCCCTGCTCCGTTTGTCTTGGAAAGCCCTCTGAAAATAGGCTTAGCCTTCAAAGAGCAGATAACAATTGAAAGTAACCAAACTCAAATGTTAATTGGTGAAGTTGTTACGATTCACGCGCCAAAGCGTGCTGTGATGCCGGACGGCTACCTAGATTTAGAAGCGTTAGATTTAGTCACAATTTCAGGGCTAGACAGTTATCATGTCACGCAGAGGTTACATCGTTTAAGCTATGCCAAGCCAAATAAGTCGCTGTTTCCACTGACCCATGAAGGTAACCCAACCTCATGGGAGGCTTTCGAACACAATCTCACTCATTTTGTTCGGTAATTTACGGACAAAAGTGCTAACTTTCCCAGCTTAACCCTGTGCACCACACAACAGCGCTAAACTACATCTCCCCCATTTCCAAGGATCCTTTTGAAGTTAACCCACTTTAAATACAAAACGCGCAAAGGCCCAGACTACCGACATGGCGATCAGGTGTCATTCATGGACATCAAACAGACCTTCGGTATGGGCAGCATTCGTGTGGGCGCTTGGGTAACGAAAGAAGAGAAAGAGCTTGCTGCAAATCTGATATTCGACTCTTTAGCAGACTTGGCTTACATCTTGGCTCTGCCACCAGAAGCGATTGGTCTGCGCGGCACATTAGGCTTGGCGTTCGGCAGTGGTGGCAGAAAAGGCGTACAAGCACACTACGCACCAAATCAAAGAGAACTCGCTCTAGCTAAGAATGCCGGAGCTGGTGCGTTAGCGCATGAGTTTTGGCATGCGTTTGACCACTATATCGCGGAGAAAGCATTTGAGATTGGTGACACCTCCGGTCCTCGCAAGCAAATCTTGTTCGCCAGTGATTGTTGGTTACACGATAGAAAGGTGCGACCTCATCCATTAAATGAGAGTTTGATGTCTGTATTCGATGCCACACTACTCAGCGACAATAACCTAGACAAACACGACTACGTTGCACGCAGTGTCATTGCAGACAAGGCAACGTCGGCTCGTTACTTCTCACTACCAACAGAAATGATGGCGCGAGCCTTTGAAGCTACGATTGAATCCTGTTCAGATATCGAAAATTCTTACTTAGTCGATGGCACGACCAAGCCGGATATGTTCCCTCTCTATCCAGACCTCAAGCATCGCAAAGAGATTTATGAAGCGCTTCAAGGTTATTTCGCGCCGTTGGGTCGATCTCTAAGTAAGTAACGTTCGAGTCGTTAGAGGTTAGAGGTTAGAGATGATCCATCAACGAAAAGTGTTTATAGTCGGAAATCAAACTTCAACATCCATGATTGAGAGGCAGTAATGATCAGTTGGCCATCTTTGGTAAAACTCGACGGCGATGATGAGCTTATTTACGTCGCGTCCGAACACGAATTTCAAGCAGAATGCTCAGACATGATCTTGGGCGAAGATGATTGTCTCATCGATTCAGAGGGCGACAGCTATTCGCTGCAATCGAGCTCAAACCAACTGTCTCTAGCGAAACGAGCAGACCAGTATTCAGTTGAAAGCGTAACCAAACTGATTCGAAATCACGAGTTCCAGAAGGCAGAAGTATGCCTAATGAAGATCCATTTCCTAACGATAGAAGAAGCGATTCAGTCGTTGGCTTTTGAGCCTCGTTAATATTGGTTTAAATTCGCATCAAAACAGAACAAACAAAAACAGCGCCAATTTAGGCGCTGTTTTTCATTTCACTTCGTTAACGGATTAAGCGATAAAAATCTGTGCCAGTGCGTAGCCTAAACAGCATGCACCGACTACACCGATTAAACCAACCGACATGAATGAGTGGTTGAAGTACCACTTACCAATCTTAGTGGTGCCAGAAACATCGAAGTTCACTGTTGCGATATCTGATGGATAGTTCGGGATGAAGAAGTAACCGTAAACCGCTGGCATCAGGCCAATAAGCAGTGCAGGATCTAATCCTAAGCCAAGGCCAACCGGTAGCATCATACGTGCAGTCGCGGCTTGAGAGTTCACCACAACCGATACAATGAATAGCGCTAATGCAAACGTCCATGGGTAGTTGGTCACCATTTCCACGATGCCAGATTTAAACTGAGGCATTGCGTATTGGAAATAAGTATCTGACATCCAAGCGATACCGAAAATAGCAATCGCTGCCACCATACCCGATTTGAATACCACGCCGTTTGGCACGTCACGTGGGTCGGTTTTAGTTGCCAGTAAAATGATACCGCCGAAACAGAGCATCATCATTTGGATGATCACCGACATCTTGATTGGTTTGTCGCCGTCTACGATAGTTCTGATCTCTGGCACCATTGCCACGATAACAATCACCACAATCGACAATAGGAAAATCAATACTGCATTACGAGCCGAAGTTGGCAGCACTTCATCCAAAGAGGTCGCGGTGGTGCTTTCAATGCGCTTTTTCCACTCAGGATCTTTTAGACGCGCTTGATATTCAGGATCGTCAGTCAGTTCTTTACCGCGTTTCAAGCTATACAGAGAAAGCAAAAGTGTGCCGAACAGCGTTGCAGGAACCGTCACCATCAAAATAGAAAGCAGAGTGATGGAGTGTTGAATATCAGATAGCTGCGCGAGGTAGTACACCACAGCCGCAGAAATTGGAGATGCCGTAATTGCTAGCTGAGACGCAACCGATGCAGCCGCCATTGGGCGCTCAGGACGAATACCGTTCTTTAGTGCAACATCGCCGATGATCGGCATGATTGAGTAAACCGCGTGGCCAGTACCCAATAGGAATGTCATCGAGTAAGTCACAAACGGTGCTATCAAGGTGACGCGTTTCGGGTTCTTTCTCAGTACCCTTTCCGCGACTTGCAACATGTATTTCAAGCCACCCGCCGCTTCAAGAATAGAAGCACAGGTAACAACAGCGAGGATGATCAGCATTACGGTGACAGGTGGAGACGTTGGTGGCATCTTGAAGACAAACACCTCGATAACCAAACCAATTCCCGAAACAACACCTAAGCCGATACCGCCATATCGAGAACCGATATAGAGAACGACAAGTAAAAATAGAAACTCAAAATACAACATAAGCAACCCTGCTAAAAATGTGGACTAATGATATTTTGTCCCTAAGTTCCAGCATTTACTTATTGCTTGGTCACACTATGATTGCGGGCTTTCGTAAATTGTTTTTTCTAAGATTATGGTCACGCTAACTGACCCGTAAGTTTATGAAATGTAATAGGAAGACAGACTCTAAACCTAAATTTGTTATTTACGATAACCATTATTGTGTCTGTTAGATCTGTATGGCCTATAAAGTGCTAGATTCATAACTTAACGATATTATTTCATTCACAATCAATCACATACAAATCCTCTCAGAGGCATATTTCCGTTCTAATTAAGAATATTCTTACTGAACACTGACTCGCCTATCCCGAGACACTATGTCAAAATACTCGCCCTCACCACGACAACACATAAAGAACCACGGATATGAATTTTCAAGCTGCTATTTTTGATATGGATGGACTGTTACTCGACACCGAGCGACTTTGTATGCAGATTTTTGAAGAAGCATGTCACGCGCAAGGTGTTCCGTTCTTGCAAGATGTCTACTTAGGCATCATTGGTTGTAACGCAAAAACCATCGAACAGATTTTTAGAAATGGCTACGGCGAAGGGTTAGATTACCCAGCGCTGAACACCGAATGGCGCACTCGCTACAGTGCGATTGTTAAGCACCAGGCTATCCCAATAAAAGATGGCGTTATCGAACTTCTTGAATGGTTAAAATCAAACGGCATTCCAATTGCGGTGGCGACCTCCACTCAGCTAGATATCGCAAAGAAAAAGCTTGAGTTAGCAGGCCTAGATTCTTACTTCACCTCATTAAGCACCGGCTGCGAAGTGACTCACGGTAAGCCTCATCCAGAGATCTACTTGCTGGCGGCAGAACGCTTAGGTGTTGCCCCTGAAACCTGCCTAGCGTTTGAAGATTCGAACAACGGTATTCGCGCATCAATGGCAGCGAATATGATTAGCTTCCAGATCCCAGATTTGGTTGAGCCTTGCGAAGAAGTGAAAGCGCTTGGTCACACCATCAGCCCTTCTCTGCATGATGTGTTAGCAAAACTTCAACAAGCTGCAGCTTAGGCTCTGATTACCGTTGATAACGCTTTAGTCAACACAGAATAACCTTTCTATTAAGCCGACTCACAGAGTCGGTTTTTTTGTGGGTATTCCTTTTATAAAAGATAAAAACTCGTGCTTGAAACTGTTAAAGTCGATGTGAAATATATGCTAAGTAATAAGCAAGATTGCTAACGTCTAGAAAGGGAGAAAGAGACGCGTGAAGGAAAAACTTGAAAGCCAACTGCTTGATTTTGCAAAGCAAGAGATGACACAAGATGCCGCGCACGACATCAGCCACATCAAACGCGTAGTCAAAACCGCCAAATCTTTGTGTGCTCAAGAACAGGCTAAGCTTGAGGTCGTTCTACCCGCCGCTTACCTTCACGATTGCTTCACCTTTCCTAAGAATCACCCAGACAGAGCCCAAAGCTCGCAAATGGCGGCAGAGAAGGCGATCTCTTTCCTCAAATCTATCGAGTATCCCGCATCCCATCTCGACGAGATTCATCACGCGATTGTCACTCACAGTTACAGCGCCAACATCACACCAGAAACCTTGGAAGCTCAAATCGTTCAAGATGCAGATCGCCTAGATTCTCTCGGTGCGATTGGCATTGCACGCTGTCTGTACGTGGGTCAGAGCTTTAACGCAGAACTCTATAAACACGAAGACCCATTCGCGAAGCAGCGTGACTTGGATGACAAGCATTACAGTGTCGACCATTTCTACGTAAAGCTATTCAAGCTGGCGGAAACCATGAATACAGAATCCGCCAAGTTAGAGGCCAACAAGCGCACCGACTACATGCGTGGCTTTCTTGAGCAGCTGGGCTCGGAAGTTTAGCGGCTTAGAAAAAGAAGCAGGCAATAAGGAAGAGAGAAAGATATGGAAATAAACCGCTTTAAAGCGTCCGACGCCGACGAAATCGTCACTTGGTTCACATCCCTCGAAGACTACGTACTATGGGGTGGACGAACCTTTGGTTGGCCGTTAAAAGCCGCCTCCATCATCGAACGCTCTCAAGAGCCACATGTCGAGCTTTACACCTTCTCCACGCCTAGCACTAACTCGAATGCCAATGACTTGCTCGGTTTTATGGAGTTTCAACGAATGTCAGACAGCGAACTTCGCTTCTGCAGAGTTGCGATTCACCCCAACCTTCGAGGTAAAGGGTTAGGACAATCCATGATAGAAAGTGCATTAGAAACGGCGAAACAAATACCCAATGTCACCACCATCACCTTGGCGGTATTCAAGCAAAATATCGGAGCAAAGCGCTGCTACGACAAAGCGGGATTTCAGGTAGTCGACAAAGAGCCAAGCGTTAAAGAGTTCAATGGCAAAACGTGGCCCTTGTATCAGATGGAATTAAAGCTCTGCTAGTTCGTTCTAATTGTCAGACTGGTTTTGATTAATAAGATTGTTTTAATTAGTAGACTTACTTTAGTTAATAGACTTGTTTTAGTTAATAGACTTGTTTTAGTTAATAGACTTGTTTTAATTGCCAGATTCAACCCCATATCATTAAGCATTGGCTACACAAGATGTAATTTGGAACCTTCAATGACTCAAGAAAAATTCGACACTATTTATCAACGTGCGGCTCACCGTAAAGGCGGAGCGGCCGAGCTCGAAAAGATTGTCCGTGCGCCACTGTCACAAGCCGAGTTATCGCAAATCACCGACGACCGTTGGTTGGCCGCCTTTACCGAAAAGGTATTCCAGTGTGGCATTTCATGGAATGTGGTGAGAAAGAAATGGCCGCAATTTGAAGAGGTGTTCTTTGAGTTCGACATTGAAAAGATGCTAATGCTGCCGAATGAGATGTGGGAACAAAAAGCGCAAGACCCGCGCATTATTCGTCACCTTACTAAGGTGATGACCATTCCTGCCAATGCCACCATGATCCACAACGCCAAGCGTGAAGCCGATTCATTCTCGCAAATGGTTGCCGACTGGCCATCAGAACGCATTACAGAACTTTGGGATTACCTGAAGAAACACGGCAAGCGATTAGGCGGTAACACCGGTGCTTACACCTTACGTCAAATGGGTAAAGATACCTTCATCTTGTCATCGGATGTTGAAGCGCACCTACGCAGTACCGATTTGGTGGATAGCGGTCGTAACACCAAGCGAGCACAAGTTGCGGCGAGTAAGGCTTTCAACGAATGGCAGCAACAGTCAGGTCGTAGCCTAAGCGAAATCAGCCAGATCGTTGCCTACAGCTGTGGTGATAATCGAGTCTAATTTTAGGGTGAATGACTTAAAACTCAAAACGAGATAAGCAACAACTCTAACCGCATTTAGAAGACAAGATCGGTAACCGTCATTAATTAAAGAATCCGTCCCAGATTTTTCTAGCCTTTAAAGACCCGTTGCTGATGCCACTGGTCTTTTTTGTGCTTCATTCAAAGAAATATAAATTAACCGCTCACAGACAACGATCTTCGGTGACGCCAACTCATTATATTGATAGGTTAATACTTATACATTTCGACTTCATACGTATCTATATCGCTCTCTAAAACATTCGTTTCTCCGCTAAATGGAGGTACTAAACCTAGAAAGGAATTCTATGTTCGAACAGGTCATCAGCATTCTGTTTCCCGTTTTTGCTTTAGCCAGTGCTGGCTTTGCGGTCGGTCGTTGGCTCAAACCCGATTTTAAGCCGATCAATCGCATCAACATGGATGTGTGTATTCCTGCGCTAGTGTTTGCATCGCTGACCACTATGCCTCTCGACACCGAGCAATTGCCACTCATAACCGCTTCTTTGGTCGCGGTGTTAGTGCCTGCTTTATTGATGATTCCGATCTGTAAGATATTTAAGCTCAATTTCAAGGCTTGGGCCCCGCCACACATGTTCCGTAATAGTGGCAACCTAGCAATTCCTCTATTCACCTATACCTTTGGCGAGAGCGCATTAGCCCCTGCGGTATTACTATTTGTGGTATCGGCATGTGTCCATATTAGTGTTGGCTTAGCGTTATTAAGCGATGGCAATCCGATCAAACAGATCTTAAAAATGCCGATATTCTTAGCCGCAGCATTAGCGATGACGCTGAATCTGTCTGGCATTTCGGTGTGGAATCCAATCTATGAAGCTACATCTCTGCTTGGGCAAGCTGCTGTTCCTATTATGCTGCTGTCGCTGGGTTCACAAATGGTCAACTTGAGACTGAGCGGATTAAAAGTCGGCTTGTTGTGCACGGCTCAATCGCTGTTAACAGGGGCGATCGCTTTTACCATCATTTACTTCTTTATCCCACTGCCTACGCTGCATCTTCAGATGATGGTGCTGTTCACCATGCTGCCACCCGCAGTGATGAACTACCTGTTTGCAGAGAGGTTCAATGTCGAGCCCCCTAAGGTCGCGTCTATGGTGTTATTTGGTAACTTCCTAAGTGTAGTTACCCTACCAATCTTGTTGTCGTTTGCGCTGTCTTTGTCGAGTTGAGACGTATTGACTGGCACGTAATATTCAAATTGTAACAGACATAAAAAATGGGCAGATAAACTGCCCATTTTTGTGTTCAGAAAGTTAGGAATTAGAGTCAACTACTTCCAGAATTGAATGCTATTGAAGTCTTTGTATTGCTTTGTCGCTGCATCATATTTCGCTTTCATTGCAGTAAACTCAGCATCCGTTAAACCAGAAGCTGATGTAGAGTCTAGCTCCACTGCCTGAAGAATATCAGACGCACTTTTTTTCAAGCTAGCAACCGACACTTTCTTACTGCCATCATTAGTAAGAGTAGAAGTGGTCACTTTCTTTTTACCAGCAAGGTCAGCGGCTGTTGCTGAACAATCCTTTCCTCGATTAAATCCAGTGTACCAAGTTACCGTTGCCTTACCGTCAGCAATTTGCTGAATCGTACAAGCATCAGGGCTCAGACCAACTAATTTATTCGCATTGTTGAAGTTGTAGGCGATCAAATCAGACGGTGATTTGCTAGAGTACGTATCCTTTTGTTGAATATTTTTGTCGACAGAAGAACGCGCTAAACGGCTAACCGCTGCAGCAAAGTAGAAATTACCGTTAGCATTAGAAGGCGCTACATGATCCTTTATAGCCCAATGAAACGCTGTCTTTTTGTTGTCCAACGTAACTTTCGATCCGTAATGGTATGACACAGAGTTAACTACCGCTTTCTGGCCATCTTCCATGTCGTCAGCCCATTGATACGCCTTAAAACCAATCTTAGTCCCGTCTTCTGGGCCAGCATCTACGTAATGTTCAACGGTATACTTGCCAGCTGGACTCATCTTAACCTTGACGATATCACCTAGCAATTTACCCTTAGATGTATACAAGAACGTATTAGAAATATCTAAACCAATAAGGCTTATCTTATCAATGGTATATTGAGTCTCTTCGCCTGTTCCATAGCGTTTAAAGAAAACAAGTTCTTTAGACGTTTTGGCCATTGCTTTGTGTACTTTATCTAAATCAAAGGCACAAGTCGTCGCACTATCATCAGCTTCGAAGGCAATCGTCGCGCCATCTTTAGATATCACACACACTTTATTGGTTAATTTGAACTCTTTAGCCTTCGACACAAACACATCACTGTGTGCTGGCTTAGAATTAGCGAGATCATCAATAGAAACTAGAGTTTGCGGAGAAGTGCTAGGGGAAAGTGTAAGCGCCTTATCTAAGTTCATAAATTCAACTTTGTTTTGCTGAATTTTATCTACAGCAAACTTTATCGCCGCCTTAGATTTATAGTAGCCCTGTAGATTAATATCTTCGTTTGCATGAACCATTGTCGCAAGTGAAGAAACGCCTAGCACTAATGCTAATAGTGTCTTTGTCATATTTTATGTTCCTTCTAGTGGTTTATTTGGACTGACTTGGAGCTTCAAACCCAGTAATGCCTGCAGATGAGAAAACAACAGAGTTCAATTTCTGTACATCACCAACACTAAGTTTAAGAACAGAACGCTCGGGCGCTTGAGTAGAAACTGCGGTACTACCACCAGTGCTGCCGCCAGTATTGCTACCACTGCTGCTAGTCGCACCGCCACCGCCGCCTCCACCGCATGCAGTAAGAGAGGCTAACAAGATTAAACCAACGATTTTCTTCATACATTTATTCCTAAAACGAAATTTAGACCGCTTGTCTGCTTTCAATTAATTCAAGTGAGAATCAGAACATAGAGCGCTATAAAAAAAAATTAAAATCGTTGTTGGTTATTGCAGTTATGTTTAATATACAACCATCAAGGAAAGGAATGGTTTTTCACCCCCCTATACAGTGCAATGAATATGGATATGAAAAACACATATTGTCTTTGACTTAACTTTCGAAGAATTTCATCGCTTTGGCGTGACAATAAATAATGCACGACCAGCGCCTTACTCCACTATTACTATCTTTTGTAAGTCATATGAAAATTAAAAATGTAATACCTCTACTGCTGTGCCTCTTCTCTCATCAAGCTATATCTGCGGCAAATTTCACAACGGACTTTGTAGAACTTGGGATGCAAGCAAAGCCTATGGGGTTAAGCGTGGATGCTGGACGCGACATCAACGATAGCTTGGCGATTTTGGGCGGTCTTAGTACCAACACAGCTGAAGATGAAAGTAACTTTGATGCGTACATCGGCCCTCAAGTTTATGGTCCAATAACTCAAGGGATCGACTTAAATACGCAGCTGCTACTCCATTTCAACAAAAACTCATATGCAGCTGGAGAAACGAAAACTTATGTCGAATTTAATGCGGGTATTCGAGCGTGGATCACTCAGAGAGTAGAAGCCCATGTACTTGCGGGTTCTAACGGAGAGCACTCAATCTTTACGTTTGGTTCTAGGTTCCATGCCACAGATAAAGCCGTGTTTTCAGTGGCTTCCAAAAACAACGGTCTTTACGGCCCTCAATTACAACTTTCGGTTAGATACCAATTTAAGTAGCCACCTTTTTAAACAATTCTCCGCTACTGTTGGATCCAACATAAAAATAGCGTCAGTAATTCAATACTGACGCTATTTTTTGTTATCTCTAATTCAGACACATCCTATTTATACGCTTACCTAAAGTTATGCGCTTGCCTAACTATTGAGTTACCCATTGATATAGCGATGAACCTTGAACTACAAACATTCAGTGAACTATGAGCATTTATCCAACTTGAGCTCTGCTGTCACCTTAGTAAGACGTAGCGCAATCGCGAAACACACTAAGTAAGGACTCACATACCAAAAGATACTTTCTAGCGGCTGCTTCACCTGCGCTTCTCTGGTTTTGATATATTGGTTTTTCTGCTTTTCATACTGACTCAGCATACCATCTACCCACACCGCATCACTTTCAACTAACGACACGCTAGGCGCTGGAACCGTGAAATCCGATGCATTGGGTAACAAGGTGAAATCGACATCTTTAAACGTAATCGCCGTATTCAAGTACCACAAACACGCGTCGTGGTGCTGAGCGTGATTATCTAAAGATGGTTGACCTGTACAGGTATCACTTCTCAGCTTATCCAAAGAGAACTGCTGAACAGATTCTAAAATCGCCACCGCTCTGGTTTGTTCTGTCTCGACCCAGTCACCTGCTACTTTCGCTCGAATCTCAGACACGGCACCAAGCATTCCGATACCGGCTAAAAACGGCCATAAATAATCCATACGCTTCCACTTTCTTCGGCTCAGGTTGAACCCACACCAAATTGGAATATGTAAGAGGAGCGTTAGTCCAAGTGACAGCAGAACGAAGTTCAAGGAGCTAGAGAGCATGAGCTCGCTATCGAAAAAGTTCTTCATAATGATAAGCTTGCCTGTATAACCAAGAGAAATTTGATACTAGGTTCGATATAAGAAAAGTGTGTAAGGGGAAAGTAAAAACAGCACTAGGAGTTGGTGTTAACGCTGTTTATTTGGGCATATAACCACCGATGGCTGAGCTTAACCACTCATTACTCAGAAATGGTTCAGTGGTTCACGATACACAAGATGCTAAAGGTTCTTACGCGCCAGACTTGATATAGATACCGACTTCTCTTAGCTGTGCTTTAATGTCTAACATTTGGACGTGAGATAGCACTAATTGGATCAAATTGAATATTGCTCCAGCGAACATCAAACCCGCGACATAACCAGACCATGCTTGGTGATCAACTTGATACAGAGTATTGAACGAAAGAACGAAGAAGATGAGACTGGAAAAACCAATAGCATACTCATTACAGTTGTAGACGTATGAATTCGTCGCGTAATCGTATTTGATTTTTACCTTTCCACCCGCTCTGCCTAGCTTAAGATTAAGAACATTTCCGCTAGCCTCATATTCCAATCCATTCATTGATACAACGTGCTCTACTTTCTCAAGCATATCTGTTTTTTCCGTATTATTTTGAATACTGTCCATAGTCGTACCCCATTCCGTCACCTAAAAGCTAATGAACTCAATCACTAGCGACTGAAACATGTGCTGAAGAAATGAACTTAATGATCTAAGAAATGTGAGGATCACGTCTTCCACTTTCTATGCTAATTCTAGCCAACTTGGAATAAAGTGCCATGAGTAGATATTCATATCAACGGCTTTATACGGAAATGCATGCGCAATATATATTTTAAAGATAGACACTCACCACCCACATGCCGTGAGTCACTGTGTTTTCTTAGCCGCCAACAAGTGATATTACTTTTCGCACAAAACGACTGTTCCAATATAATAACTACAGGCTCAACAACCTAAGGCTTGATTGTTAAACCATCAAGTATTGCTCTGCTAACGATTTGATTTGACTTGATCATTACCCACCCTCGATGTTCAGCGTGATCATTCGATAAATTAGAAACGCAGCAACTATGCATAGAGCACTGATCACGATGCTGCTAATACCAAGAAAAACGTAAACTAGTTCCACTTCTTCTCCCATCACTCTCTCCAGAAACAAGCTTCGACGACTCTACAACTGTCAGTAAAGTACTAATATTTAAAGTTATTTAAGAGGTTGCCACCATTTAAAATAAGGTGTTTAGGTTTTATATTTAATTATTCATTAGCCAAATCTAACGAACTGTTGTTATACTCGCAAATAAAGGGTGTTGCCCTTTATTTTGAAAGTCTACGTTTAGTTACACTTATCGTCAAGATACTTCGTAGCCAAAAATCAGAGTAATCGCATCAACTCTATTGGAGTTGGCTCCCTAAGTTTGAAAACACGATCACCTCTTACAAGAGAAAAACATGAAAAAAATAGCACTCACTTCCCTCATTTTAGCCATGTCTTTATCGGCACCAATTAACGCTGAAATTGGCGTGGGCCTAACTGCCAGTTACTCGCCAAATGTATACAAAGGAGGCGATACCGAAGTTACACCCTTTCCTCTAATTAGTTACGATAATGGACATTTTTTCATTGAAGGTGTCCAAGCTGGCTATCGCTTGGCTCCCAAAGGCAGCGTGCACAATGTTGTATTCTTTGCGGCCTACGACCCACGAACCCTAGATGCGAAAGAATCCAGTGATCCTGATATCAAGAAGCTGAATGATCGCGATCCTTCATTCATGGGCGGGGTAACTTATGTATTGACGACAAATATCGGAGAACTCAGAGCGGGCGTAGGTACGGATATTGGTTCTGTTCACAATGGCCTTTATGCAGAAACTCGTTACAGCTACCACATCAATATGGGGTCATTTGGTTTGATTCCAGCGCTAGGGTACTCAATCAATAGCGAGAAGTTAAATGAGCATCTGTATGGTGTATCGGCATCTGAAGCGGCTAATACACGCTTTGAAGAATTTAACCCAAACTGGAGTGGACGTTACTTTGTCGGTTTGACCGGTTACATGCACTTATCAAAACAATTGCGTTTAACAGGTGGAGTTAGATATGAAAATCTCGACTCTGAAATAGAGAAAAGTCCGATACTTGAAAGTACGACATCAATGATTGGGAATGTTGGAGTAAGTTACACTTTCTAACGTGCTTGGTCGAATTTAACAAAATGAGACATCAGTAAACTGGTTTAGAAAAAGGATTTTCTACAACCTTGAACACAAGTTAAACCGCTATACGTACAGATCTATTTTGTTCATTTTCTTAACCACATCTTCCCCTTGTATCCTTTTTAATACCGTTCCGTTAGACGATGAGATGACAATTTGTTTATGGCTATCTAACTTGGCCGATAGGCCAGCTTTGTTCGCTGAAAAAGTCGAATTTATGTAATTGGTGGCGCTATTCAGTTTGTGGCCGCTCAATGGAGAATGTATCAAGTTGGTCATAATTTAAAGCCGCCCAAAGATAAAGGATGATACCCTTTATCTTATATGATAAATATAAAATTTCAATAGCATGAACTCGATAAGGGCTGTTTGAGCCCAATAATGTTCAGTTACTCAACGATCGATTGTAACGTAAGCTTTGTGCCTTTATTCTACGGCTTGCTACTGCTTATTATCGATGGAACATAAAATACAACCATCATCTAACGTTTGGAGGCTAGAATGGGAAGAGCAAGCGCTGCACAAGCGGTTATTACACGACAAAAGATCATTGATGCTGCATTTGATATTGCATTAAATGAAGGTTTTGATAAGGCCACCTTTGCTTATATCGCTAAAAAAGCCGGTGTATCTAAGTCAGGGATTAATGCTCACTTCGACAGAAAAGCCGATATTGCCAAAGAACTCGAGCCTATGTTTTCAAAGATCATCAATGAGCACTTAAGCTACGAATCGCCCGCTGTTTTTTCTAAGTCATGGCAAAAAGCCATTGATAGCGAACCGAATTTTGTCGCGGCTATTATCGCATTTGGCCCTATTATGCCAACCGAGAAAGGTATTAAAGGGCTGCAAGCCAAGATCCAAGGCGAAGAGCAAGAAGTACTCGATTGCGTCTATCACTGCATAGGCTATGCGGTTTGTAATATTCAATCTCGCCAATCCGCTTAATTCGTCTTTCTTCAATCCGCAGGTTTCACAAATAAAGCGACCGGTATCCAGCTTCCTGTTTCTCTTTCCTATATTTCGATTTTTCAAAAAACACCCCGGTTATAGGAATCGGGGAAACAGGGTGAGATAAGTTTACCGCGCGCCCGAAAACCAAACAAAATTAGACCTTACAAAGAACAATGCTTTTAACTTAATCCATTTTTATAGGAAATATTTACAGGATATAACTTAATTAGAGATTTAATTTCCACAAATAGCCTCAATTAGAGATAAAAAGACAAAACTTTTCTCCGACGACCTCCTTATACTGTGCCACGTCATTAGGGCGCCACAAGCCTATGATTTAAAATAATTATTAATGAGTAGTCACCATGAATTCGAAGTCGCTAACTATCTTGCTTTTTGTCTCTGTTTGCCTAATTTGGGGAACCACTTGGTTCGCAATGGAAGTGGCATTGCATTCTATCCCACCAATTTTTGCTACTGCATTGCGCTTTTTACTCGCAGCACCTCTGCTTGCGGTATTAGCGAAAGTCTTCAACCAGCCACTGCTGTTTCCTAAAGGCAAGCGTCAATGGTTGCTGATTGTTGCGCTGATGTACTTTGCGATTCCATTTACTTTGATGATCTATGGCGAGCAATACATCTCTTCTGGTCTAGCGTCGATCATCTTCGCTAACATGCCGGTCGCTGTGATGTTGATGTCAGGCCTGTTCCTAGGCCTACGATTGGCTAAGCACCAAATATTTGGTTTGGCTACCGCTGTTGTAAGCCTATGTTTGATCCTCGGCAATGAAATGCAGATGGGTGGCGATGACTACCTAGTTGGTACGGTTTGCTTAGGCCTTGCTGTTGCCATTCATGCCGTTATGTATGTTTTGGTTCAAAAGCACTGCAAAGGTATCGAAGTACTGACTTACAACGCCGTACCGAGCTTAATTGCCTCCCTATTCTTGTTCGCAGTGTCAGCGATGGGCGAAAGCGTTAATGTTGCATCTTTCACTTGGGATTCAATCTCAGCGGTGGTTTACCTAGGCTTTGTGGCGAGTGTTGGCGGCATTGTTGCCTACTTTAAACTCGGACAAGTTTCGACGCCGTTCCAAGCGTCTATCTGCTTCCTGATTTTCCCTGTGGTTGCACTACTGATCTCTTGCTACATCAATGGAGAAGTGCTGTCTGAACAGTCACTGGTTATGATGATTCCTCTGCTTTGTGGCATCTTGTTGACTAAGGCACCAAAAGGAATTTTCAAGTTACGTGGTGTATTAAAAACCGCAAGAAGCTAATCCTACTGACTGAAAGCTAACCCTACCGGCAGCTGACTAGATATTTCCATCTAGCACATACAAAAAAGCTCCAATATCACTATTGGAGCTTTTTATTTGTCTTTATCCAGAGTTAGCGCCAGCTAAACATTCGCACTTCATTGCCCTCTTCAGGCTTCTTAGGGATATTTAAAGACAACGCTAGAGATACCGCTGCCATCACCGCACCTATGTAGAAAACCGTTGCAGGGGACGATAACCAAATCACACCGAACGCGACTGGAATAACGACTGCGGCAATATGGTTGATGGTGAAAGAGACACCTGCGGTCGATGCCATGTCTGCCGGGTCGGCGATTTTTTGGAAGTAAGTTTTAATCGCTAACGCCAAAGCAAAGAACAGATGATCGACCACGTAAAGTGCAGCCGCCCACTCAGCACTTTGCACCAAGCCATAACCAACAAACACACCGATCAAACCAACATACTCGAAGATCAACGCTTTGCGCTCACCCACCACACCGATAAATCGTCCAATGCGTTTCGCGAACAAGAAGTTAAATAGGTAATTCACCAAGAACAGTAACGTGACATCGGCAGCCGAGTAACCAAACTTCTCTACCATCAAGAAACCAGCAAACACGGTGAAGATCTGTCTTCTCGCGCCACTCATAAAGGTGAGCGCGTAGTAGAGCCAGTAACGCTTTCTCAGCACCAATTTCTTATTTTGTTGAGTCTTGGTTTGAAACTCAGGAAAACCAAAGGTCATCACCAAAACTAGAATAAATCCAATACCGCCAGTAATGCCATACACCCATGCAAAATCGAGCTTAAACTGTTCTAACATCACCCATATTGAGCCATAAGTGATTAATGAGGCCAACGCGCCAACAGAGATCATTTTACCCAGCATCTCAGGGGCTTCTTCTTTACTCAGCCATTGCAGTGACAAAGACTGCTTCAGCGTTTCAAAATAGTGAAAACCCGTCGACATCAAAATGGTGGTCAGCAGTAATCCAGTAAGTGAAGGGAACAGACCGGTAATCGCCGTACCTATGGTCAGCATCGCCAGCGATATCAACATAAAGCGTTGTTCGCGAATGAACGCCAACACAAACACCACGGTAAACGCTAAGAAGCCCGGGATCTCACGAACACTTTGCAGTAAACCAATATCCGCACCATCAAAATTCGCTTTCTCAATCACAAAGTTATTAAGCAGCGCCATCCAACTCGAAAATGCGATAGGGACAACAATCGAAATCAGTAATAAGAAGTTTTGCGGCGTTTTCCAGCTCGCGGTTTTATCGAACATTGACGGACTCCTGTTCGTCTAATTGGTTAAGCACTCGTAAGGTTAGTTGCTCGGTATACGGGTTGATCTTCCAATGCTCAGGGCTCCAACCTTTAACAAAACGTTGAAAATCGGCCCACGCGACGTAAAACATTGGTCGCCATGCAGCTTCAACATCATCGAACGAAAGTTGTGGTTGATAGTGTGTGAGAGCCTCTTTCAAGTGCTGGAAATAAGCCTCCAGGACTTCTGATTCAAGCTCTGCGTAATCTTGCGGCCTAACCGCGCTGCTCATAAACAGAGCCACATCTTTCATCGCACAACCACGCCCAACGTATTGGAAATCAACGGCAGCAGCGCGCTCGCTTTTTAAATCAAAGCAGAAGTTGGCGAGCTTGGCGTCACCATGTACCAAGGTTTGATATGGGCACGCCCTTAATAGATTATCAATGTGCTGCGCTTGGCTCTTAAGCGGTAAATCAGCCAATGCGTTTAACTCGTCAGGCCGAGTGTCTAAATGCCAATATGTGCCGACTTGCCACAATGAAGCTGAATGTTCTTGATCTACATTGATGTGCTTTGCGTGAAAGTTAGCGAGCCATTTAAGGCAAGCATCGCGTTGGTTTTGCTCTTCTAGTGTGTAACCAGACGCCAGATCAGGCTGGGTATCTTTGGTTGCCAGATCGTCAGTGGCAGCAAGCACATCAAACTGAGAGGTCAACGGGAAGCCGATTTCGGCCAAGTCTTGCATAACGATAAGCCACTCGTTCTCTTGTAGCTCACATTGCAGCCCCACAGGTACAGGACAACGCTCATCCCACTGTTGGGTAAATGACTGATACCACGCGGTCTCAACTTGGTAAGAGTGCACCTTTCGTTGATGAGAAAGTTTGGTATTCCAACCCTTCGGGTGTTCTGCTTTATCTGGCAATGCGACATGTTTAACAATTACGCTGTTCATCGAGGTACTATTATCTTGAGCGAAGATCAAGCGAACTAACTCGCCGTAACCACCCCACAAGCGTTGAATCACCTGGACATCAAATCCTTTATAGCAACCCAGAGAGGTCGCTATTTTTTTATAAAGCTCATTTTGATAAAGCTCTTGTTGATAAAGCTCTGGCTGGTTTTGACTTGAAACCGCTGCTGGTTGAGCGAGATTTTTTGACGATATTGATTGAGACATATAACTCGTTGCTATGCTTTGTCAGATAGAAGATGTGCCCACTGTGGTTGCCTATTCATATAGTGAATCACATAGCTACAAATCGGTACAATTTTAAAACCTGCTTGTTCAATTTCAGGTAATACCGACTCCATCATCACCTTACCAAAACCCTTGCCTTGCAGCTCATCAGGAATACGTGTCGATGTGATATGTAGTACATCTCCGTCCATTTGATACTTAACAACCGCGAACTGGTTGGGTACTAGCTCAACTGTGATCTGGTTAGCATCTTGATCCCATTTTATTGCCTGCATTCTCAACTCCTGAAAATAATTGACACGACAAACAATAAAGATTTGAAGTATCAATTTCTTGTAATAGACTAACTCAAGTGCATACAAATAGAACTAAGTACTTACAAACAAAGTAAATAACTCAGTGCCATCGGCTTAATAATGAATCATTATAGATAAAGGCACTCCATAAATACATGTGAGTACATACACACAGCTTATGTAATTACACTTAATTTATGTAATTGCACCTGCTAAATCTAGCACGTATTTACCCCTTATTAGCAAGTTACCAATATAACTAACAGACGCATGTTGGCGCATGGAGAACATATAATGAACGCACCACTGAAGAAGCCTTTGGAGCATAATCAGGCACTTCAAGATCCTCGTAACCGTACCGTTTCTACGTTAAATAGCACTGATGCACTGGCCATGATTGAGCACGGCAGTGAACTGACGTTAAATGTATCGACTCCGGTTGGCACCAAGTTTCTCGCCACCACAAAATTTATCGGTACACACAGTGATAACTGCATTGTGGTTGAGGTTCCCGACGTATCCAACGATGATCTGAGCTTTTATTTTCAAGAAGGTTTTTGGATGACAGCTCGTGCGTACTCTCTGCGTGGAGAAGGCGCTCTTATCCACTTTAAAAGCCAAATTCACCATAGAATCGGCGATCCCTTCCCTATTCTTGTGCTTTCTACTCCAAGCTCGATGCAAGTAACTCAACTGCGTAAAGAGACACGCTACGAGGTAAACTTAGCTTCAAAAATCATCTTCAACGACCAACGCGCAAACTGTGAGATAAGAGATTTATCGAAAAGTGGTTGTCGTTTTGTCACCTCACCGACTTCTCGTGCGATTCAAATTGCCGATCGAGTATCTATTGAAGTGACACCTGAGAACTACAATGGCCCACTTATACCGCCATTGAAAGGCATCATCTGTAATCTCCAAAAATCAACGCACTACGCTCGATACGGGGTAGAATTTGATGATATTGGCCGCTCTAATGCCAAGCAATTGTTAGCGAAGCTAAAGTTCGATGGCACCAAGCTCTGTTTGCGTAATGCTTAAGCGTCCGCCATAAAAAACCAAAGAAAAAGAGCCCAAACAAAAAACAGCCATCGATATTCTCGATGGCTGTTTTTCATTTACGACTAACCGTTGTTTGGTTAGTTTACCCAAGGCATTAAGTTATTTGCGTAGCGCATTGAGTTTAGCTTGAGCGATGCCAAAAATAGTATCGATTGGGTAACTCCCCTCATCACTCGCCTCACCGGCCGCTTTGCCTGTAAACAGCTCAATCGCTTCGGTCACATGGTCGATAGCCCAAATATTAAACTCGCCCTTTTCAACCGCTTTTACGATGTCATTACGCAACATCAGGTTGTGAACATTTGAACGTGGGATGATCACCCCTTGCTCATTTGAACGTCCTTTGATTTCGCACACATCAAAGAAGCCTTCAATTTTCTCATTCACACCACCAATAGGCTGAGACTCACCGAACTGGTTCATCGAGCCGGTAATCGCGATGTCTTGGCGGTTTGGCTGCTTAGAAAATGCAGACACCACTGCACAGAACTCAGCCATACTCGCGCTATCACCATCGACGCCACCATACGATTGTTCGAAGGTGATATTGGTAGTAAGCGGTACTTTCGCTGTCTTACCAAATACCGAAGAAAGGTAAGCCGATAAGATCATCACGCCTTTCGAGTGAATACTGCCGCCTAGATCTACGTTTCTCTCAATATCAATCACCTCACCGTCACCATAAGCCGTGGTAGCCGTGATTCGGTTCGGTGCGCCAAACATATGGTCGGTGGTGCTGAGTACAGACAGCGCATTGACCTGTCCAACCGCCTGACCATCCACATGAATCAGTGTTGTACCGTTGGTGAAAGTTTCCATGACGCTGTCTTGCAGTCGCCCGACACGCATCTGTTGGTTCGATAGCGCCTGGTCGACATGCGTAGCACGAATCAGGTTCGACTTCGCCCCTTTCGCCACGTAGTTTGACTCGCGAAGCAGGTTAGCAATGTGTGCTGAGTGCAGCGACAACTTACTTTGGTCACCCGCCTGACGAGAACTGTGCTCAATAATGCGAGCAATCGCTTTGCGATCACAATGCAGCATGTTGTTGTCGTGCACGATGCTTGAAATGAAGCGTGCGTAATGCATTTCAGAATCCGCAGTACGCTTCATCTCATCTTCAAAATCGGCCGTCACACGGAACAATTCACCAAACTCCGCATCGTAATGTTGCAGTAGTTGATAAGTTCGATAATCACCAAACAGGATGATCTTAACGTCCAATGGAATAGGCTCAGGATCAAGTGATACCGCTCCCGTTAACGTGACCTCTTTTTCTAATGATGTGAAGCTCAATTGACGCGAACGCAGCGCGCGCTTCAAGCCTTCCCACACATAAGGTTGTTCAAGTACTTTGACCGCATCCATCAGCAAAACGCCGCCATTGGCTCTATGTAAGCTGCCGGCGCGAATCAAAGAGAAGTCCGTAAATACGGTGCCTTTGAACGTTGCCGTCTCGACATAACCAAACAGAGAGTGATAATTCGGATTCTCTTCCACCACGATCGGCAGAGTCTCCTCCTTCTGGCTCACAATCACGTTAACCTTGTAGCGACGTGGCATTTTCTTATCCAAAGAGGCAGTTGCAACTTCTGCTTGTTCTGTGCTCTCTTCCAAGAAAATATCTGCGTTGTCGACAATGTCTTTACGCAGTGCTGTCAGATACTTTTTGATATCAGGATATTGGCTGTAATCTTGCTTCAATTGCTTGATGAAGTGGGTAATAACATCTCGCGCCGTATCATCATTCAACTTTTGAACTTTCTCTGTGTACGTCTCTTCAAGCTCAGTCAGTTCACGAGAAATGGTCCGCAGCCCGACTTCCAATCCATCAATGGTTTTATCGAATTGATCTTGCTCTTCTGGTGTGAGCAAGTCGAAGCTCTCTTCGGTATGAAGATCATCGCCATTCATCGCGACAAATTGGTAGTCACCCTGAGTCGTGATCGTCAGGTTGATGCCCTTATCTTTTGCTTCTTGACTGATCGCTTCTAACGCCGCTTGTTGCTTAGCGGCCAACTGATTTTTTAATCGGTCAGCGCGGTTAAAGTACATCTCGTTATCGAATGCGAGTGGCATTGCTTTAAGAAGCTTACGCATCAGCTTCTCAATATCTTGCTTCAAACTGCTGCCAACACCACGAGGTAATTTCAGCACCTTAGGTGTACGAATGTCTTCAAAATTCGCGATATAGCACCAATCAAAAAGCTCCTGTACTTCTTGAGGATGTCGGTTTAGGTAGCGCAAGATCATGGTACGTTTACCCAGACCATTTCGACCTATCGCATAAATGTTGTAACCCTTTTCCTTGATTGACATCGCGAACTCAACGGCCTTTTGTGCACGTTCTTGCCCGACGATTTCGTCAATAGGAGCCAGTTCTTTGGTCGACTTACATGGTAGCTTATCGAGTTCCGCTACCTTATACAGCTGTTCTGTATTGAGTCTTTGCATCGCCATCGCCGCCTCCTTAGTCCTTCATTACTTGGGTGTAGATAAAATCAGTGTAGATGTAATTACCTATAAATTTAGTGACTTACGCTGCACAGCTGTTCAACTGAACAAATAACACTCAATTTACCTCGTTTTTAGCATTAATCAGAGATTCAATTCACCAACTTAACATGTGAATGATTTTAATTTGCAATTGATAATAAATATCATTAACATTTTAGGATATTTAAAATTAAGGATGTGGACATGGAAATTGAACGCTGCTGGATGCACTACCTAAAAGCTGAACAGTTAATGGAACAAGGTCATTGGCCCGAAGCACAGCGCCTCTATAATGATGTTCTCACCTCTCTTCCTCATCACATCCAAAACGCGGCATACCAAAGTGACATCAAACCCTGCCAGTTTGCTTGCTTAATTTCAGGCCTTAGAGACGCCAGTGTCGCTCAATCAGAGATTCTCAATCGTTTAGGCCAACAGCAACAAGCCTTCGACACCTTGAACCAATCTTATGCATTGATGCAATTTATCTCTCTTGAGGGTACAGAGTTGATTCAGCGTACCTTTAGGTTATTAGAAAAGCAGAGCGAAGATTTACTCAATCACCTGATCGCATTTTGCAGTGCTCAGCGCAGCTCACATTGGATGCTCGAGCTAGAACAAATTCAACGCGCTCATCACCATTTTGGGCAACTTAAAACCACTTCAGAAGTTCAATCTTCACCTAATGTCTTAAATTGATAAGGATATATCATGTCGGACCGGGCCATTCTTAAAGTTAATAATCTCTCCGTTAAATTCATAACCAATGATGGAATCATTGATGCGGTAAAAAAGATTAACTTTACTCTTAATTCTAGTGAAACCTTGGCCATTGTTGGCGAATCGGGTTCAGGTAAATCTGTCTCTTCAAACGCTTTAATGCGTTTGCTTCCTGATAACGCGATTATTGATGCTCAATCGGAAATCGAATTTGAAGGTCAGTCGATACTCAAAAAGACTGAACGAGAGATGCAGTCAATTCGTGGTGACAGGATCGGAATGATCTTTCAAGAACCAATGACCTCTCTCAACCCATACCTGCGCGTGGGCACACAAGTGTCTGAAGCCATTATGTGTCATCGTAATGTATCGAAATCTCAAGCGAAGCAGCGTGTGCTTGAGCTTTTCAACCTTGTGCATCTGCCAATGCCAGAACAGGCCTACAACAAATACCCACATGAGTTTTCAGGCGGCCAGTTGCAACGCATCATGATCGCAATGGCTCTGATCAATGAACCAGACATTTTGATTGCAGACGAACCGACTACGGCTTTAGATGTAACGGTTCAGGCTGAAGTGCTTTCTCTTATCAAAGAAATTCAAAGCAAGATGGGCATGGCAATTTTGTTCATTACTCATGATCTCGGTGTAGTAAAACACTTTGCCGATCGAGTACTCGTGATGTGTAAAGGGGAATTGGTCGAAGAAGGACTCACTCAAGAGCTATTCGAAAATCCTAAGCACGATTACACACGCATGCTGATTAACTCAATTCCGAAAGGCGCTAAGGTTCCTGTAGAAGCATCGGCACCAGAACTACTGTGTGCCGATGATATCCGTGTTCAATTCTTGGTGAAACCCCACTTCATTAAGAGTAAGAGTCAATATTTCGAAGCCGTAAAAGGCATCTCATTGACCCTAAAACAAGGTGAAACGTTAGGCATTGTTGGTGAATCTGGATCAGGTAAATCAACGCTGGGGCGCGCACTGATCGGCTTGCTGCCAAGTACCGGACGTATTGTTTACAAAGGCCAAGATGTGAGTTTGTTAACCGATAAAGAACGTCACAAGCTCAAGAAAGATGTACAGATGGTATTCCAAGACCCTTATGGTTCTTTATCACCACGCATGACCGTTGGGGAAATCATCACCGAAGGCTTAACGGTGCATCAACCTCATCTATCCAAGCAAGAACGTTTAGAACGAGCACGCAAAGCGCTTGTTGAGGTTCGCTTAGAACCCAATTCAATTAACCGCTATCCACATGAGTTCTCGGGCGGACAAAGACAACGTATTGCGATTGCTCGCGCGTTGATACTTGAGCCATCTTTCATTCTATTGGATGAACCGACTTCAGCACTCGATCGCTCTGTACAACTGACGGTGATTGACCTGCTAAAAGACATTCAAGCCAAGCACAATATCGGCTTCCTATTCATCAGCCACGACCTTTCGGTAGTCAAAGCCTTATCGGATCGTGTATTGGTGATGCAGAAAGGTGAAGTGATGGAAGAAGGGTCTGCAGACGAGATTTTCAATGCACCGAAAAATGACTACACCAAAAAATTAATCGCAGCGTCATTCGACTTAGAAAACAAATCGAAAAAAAATGCCGCGTAAAGGGAACTAATCAACATTAACAGCGTCTTATAAGTACGTTCTGAATATGTATCGCTACTCAAAATAGTTGGAGTTGCAGCTAGGCAACAAATAAGTTTAGCCCTCTGAACATAGGGGCTCTATGTGATTAGGGTGAACTTAGGCAGTTAACAACGCTGCGGCTCCAAATATGAAGAGTAGAATGGATTGCACTCTAGAATGGATATAGCAAAACTGGTTTGGCCGCCAAAAGAAAAATGTCGCATGAATGCGGCATTTTTCGTTTCTGGCGTATATGAAAAATCAACTCAATGATTCGAGCCCGTGATTATGAAGGTTTGCTAAAATTAACGGACTTTAAACAAGGTTAGCTAGTAGTCGGATCATAGTCGTAGAGCGGCTTCGTTCAACTCGTTTTTGGACATAAATGAGTTAGGTGTTGTTCAAAAATACAGATTTACGAATTACTTGCAGCAATCAGGTCAGGCTACACAATCTAAGGACTCACGCAATTGTGAATCCTTAGAAATGGTATTTTAGAACGCTTTTATATAAAAACTATGACTTTGGAGTTTACCTCTAGATCATGCCTTTATTGGGTTTCAATAACTAAAATGTCATCACCTATACGTCACATTCGTTTTCATCACTACTTAAATGACATAAAAAGTGCCTGAGACTAATGATGCAGATCTCAAACCTTTTATATTATCTCGACTTGTAATTGCCTTTTTCGATCCCGTGTTTCTTCATTCTTAAATACAGCTTTTTTCGGGGTATTTGTAGATGACTAGCGGCATCGGTAACTCGCCCAGAATGCAAAAACAGCGCATCTTCTATGAGTTGCTTTTCGAAATCGTCCACCAATTCATCTAATGGAAGCTGAATATCATTTTGTGAGTAGATACGCTCTTTACCTGTCAGCTTGACAATCCCTATAGCGTACAACTCAGCAATGTTTCGTAGTTCACGGATATTACCTGGCCACGGGTAACTTCTCAAAAGAGCGAGATAGTTAGAGTCTACATTTGGCAGTGCTTTACCCAATTTCTTACAACTCAATTTCAAGAAATAATGAAATATCTCCACGATATCATCTGGTCGCTGGCGCAAAGGAGGGACGTGAACCACTCCCTGATTAAGCAGATAGTATAATTCTGGCAACAATTGATTCTTAGTGATGTACTCTTCCGGTTCGGACTCGAAAATTGTCACTACACGCAGATTTTTTTTACCACAACGCTCACGCGCTAGCAGCAACTGAGCCAAATGCCGTTGCACCTCTTCAGGCAATTCGGGTAAGTTATCTAACACAAGCACACACGGCGCCTGCTTGTTAGTCGCATCATCAATACACTCCATTGTCGTGGTACTGCTGAGCGCAAGAGTGAGATATTCCATCTCTTCGTTGTTCGTCATCATATCTTTGATGATCCCAGCAACACTGTGACGCCCAGTGCCTGACTCACCATATACTACCAAGTGCGTGTCCAACAAAGCGTATTGCGCGACATATTTTCGGATTTGCTCCATATGTGCGGACTTACCAATGAGTGAACGTGAAATTGATTTCTCCGCCTGACGCTGCAACTCTACCTGACCAGTGCGAGTTTCAAGCTGGTTCTTAACCAATGTTAAAAGACCCGCAGGATTAATCGGCTTTTCTAAAAACTCACACGCACCTTGCTTCACAGCATCCACAGCTATCGGAATATCGCCGTGCCCAGTGATCACAATAACGGGTATTCGCTCATCAACACTTTTAATCAGTTTCAGCAATTCTAAACCATGCATCTGTGGCATATACATGTCTAGAATAACAACGCCCGCCCAGTCAGGAGAGACGTATTGCAACGCTTGTGTTGGGTCGTTAATGGCCTTCGACTTTATCGATGAGATGTTCATTAGATAAGAATATGAATCCAAAACATCTTGATCATCATCGACTAATAATACTGAATATTGGTTATTGATCATTAGGTAACTCCAACACAACCATCGCACCTTTTTCTAGTGAGGACGCGAGGTAGATATTTCCTTTATGCTTTTCTATTAATGATTTACAAATATTCATTCCTAGACCTAACCCAACCTCTTTTGTCGAAACAAAAGGCTGAAAAATCCGTGGCACAATCTCTTCGCCAAAACCAACAGCATTGTCACTGATCGCAACCAGTGTGGTTTGCTTACTCCGGTCCACCAATTCCATTTTAATTCGTTTTTTATCTTCTCTTGTGCTTTCCATTAGCGCATCGCAGCCGTTTACTAAGACATTGATGAAAATCTGTTCTAACGCCAACATATCACCTTGAACTTTCACATCATCAGGTAACCTATTTTCTATCGTGATCTGTTGACGTTTTGCACGCGTATTCACTATGGTCGACGCTTGCTCCGCGACTTCATGAATAGATACAGGCTTCGCTTCACTCTCACCGACTGGCTTCCGTGCGAACTGGCGCAAACTGTTGATAATTTTGCTCATCCGAGTCGTTAAGCCCTCGATATGTGTGATCGACTCGCTGACCTTATCTGGGTTGTCTTGTTGAACAAACATTCTCGCGCTGTACAAATACGTCGACATCGCATTTAGTGGCTGGTTAAGCTCATGCGCTAAGCTCGTCATGGTTTGGCCTACAACCGCCATTTTCGCAGCTTGAATGAGTTCATCTTGTGTTTTTTTAAGATTGTCTTCAGTTCGAATTCGCTCTTCGATTTCGTTTTCTAGCTGCTGGTTCTTCAGCAATAAGTCTTGCGTTTTTTCTAACACTCGACTTTCCAATGTTCGCGTAGCAACTTCTTGATGAGTCACATCAGTGATAGTCATGATAAGTTTGTATTCAGCCCCGTGGGCAAAAGGGCGAATATCGAAACGTACGTATTTAGGCTGCTCTCCTCCAAGTGACAAGGTCACATGAACTTTTCCCAGTTCAATCCACAAGTGCGAGCCATCGAATACCTTTTTTAGCTGTTCTCGGCAACTTTCTGGGAAATACTCCCAAATCGAGCAACTTTTGTTTACTTCACCAAGTTTCAATAACTTACGAGCACTCAAATTGGCAGATTCCACCACTCCGTTGAGATCACTGGTGATCAAACTCGCCGTGGTATTGTTGATTAAACTCAAGGCATTAGTTCGCTGAATTTCCTGAACCTTTTCACCATATTCGATGAGCTTTTCACTTAAACGTCCGATTTCATCATTTCCGTCCACCACAACTGGATGATTTAGGTCATTTTTGATGATGGCATCAATACTGTCACCCAGTCCTATCAAACGCGCCACAATTCGGCGATTGATAAAGTAATACGTCAAGAACATACTCGTCATGATCGAGATACTGAAACAAACGAGCAAAACGTGATTGCCATATGACACACGCTCGGCCGTTTCAGTTTTCACTTGCTTGAACGTGTAGTCGGCGGTAAGAACCAATTCACCGATTTGTTGATGAATGGCATCCATACTAAGTGCAATCTGCTCTTGCATCTTTTTGATGCCACCGTTGAGTTTCACCAATGACATAAGTTGTTTTTCGAATGCACCATCAGGGCTCAACACAACGACAAGTTCTTGCTGCAACTGTTTGTAAGCTATTGAGGTTGGTTGGTTCATTAACGTTGTGCTGCTTTCTTGAAGATCCAACAGGCGAAAGTAAATCACTTTCATACCATTATCGACCTGTTCTGGCATTGAGGCTTCTGAAACGTCAATGGCCATGTCATACACAGCCGATTCAACGTCGATTACCTTTTGTAATGTACTCAGTTGAGCCAACAAACTCTGAATATCTTTTGGATCGTTTACCCGCTCAATCTGCCAATGCACCTCTTGACGAAGAGGTTTGAGCTCGGAGCGAATATCTTGGTGAAGCCAGTTAATTTGTTCCATCAGTTGATCGACACGCCGATTTTGATCAATTCGAGTGGAAATCAGATCAACATACTTTGCCAGTAACGAGGTAAGCCCTGCTTCCGATTCAAGCAACTGATAGAACTCAGAATTCATTCTATTGCTTTTTAGAACCGTTGAAATTGAAGCTAGCTCCTCATTCACCTGTATAGCTTGTTCATTCAGCTGTACTTTGTTATCAACGACTTGAAGCGCTTCAACGCGTCGGTTTATTTCACTCGTTTTACTTTCGAGAAAATAGCTGGCGTTGTATTTGGGCACGCTATCTTCCAACAAAATCCTCACCTGATTGTCTAAGCTGTTCCAAGTGGCCCAAGCAACCACACACACCACCGTGAGTAAAAGCGTACTGCAAGCGAAAGCTGCAACTAAGCGAGCCCCTATGGTTTTATATTTCGGGTATAACACTATTTCCCTAGCCCCCGACAGTGAGCCAATTGTTGATTTACGTTGTCCAATTTTTCCGACATCGCGCGCCCCAATTCATGAGAAAACTCCGCCAACAACGCTTGGTAGTGCGTCATACCAACTTCGGAGTCTTTATCCATTGTCGCCAACTTTTGAGCAATGGTCGTAATTTGCTCTTCGCTCAGTGGCAGTTCAAACAACTGGTTCTCGATCGTCTTGAGAGAACACGGTTGTTCAGGATTCTCTCCAATAAGCAGATTAAGTTTAATGAGGGTGAGCCAAGCGTCTTGTAACTCTGGAAGACGCTTTGTAATCGCGGTATCAAAAATCAAATTGATCAGTGCTTCTCTCGGCATCACCTGTTTTAGGTCGAGCACTGGATTATCACCACTGTATCGAGCCGTATCATAGAGGGCCGTTTTTGAAATTGCGCTGCTTTCCATTTGCTCTTGAACTTGTTTTGAAAGCAAATGCGCAACAAAGGCTTCTGCCAATTTGTCGCTCTCACCACGATTTATCTGGGCAATGTAAGTTGGCATGAGCGTAAAGTCTTGATCATAAGCAAAGCCGACATAATCAAATTTACGCTGGGAAATCAAAGCATAGCTGTCAATTGTAGGCCCAATACCTAACTTGCCTTTGGCAATATAATCCGCAACTCCGAAGCTGCGAGATGAAATCGTCGCTAAATTCGCTCCTACGTTGAGCAATATACGCCAGCCCTCTTTCCAACCATATCGACTAAGTACACTCTCAACCATCAATTGAGTTGTTCCTGAGCGACTTGGTGTACTCATGGTGACATGTCCAAAGTACAGAGGGTTTGTCAGATCTTGAAACCACTTCGGTTCTGGTAAATGGTTAGCGGCTAAATAATCTTTATTCCAAACAATCCCCGCTCCAGAATATCCAAACGCAACAACTTGTTCGTTATTCGGCAATAGATAGGCTGATAACCATTTCGGAACTTGTACGTTAGACGACATATCAACTAAGCGATGCTCATTAGAAAGCTCTTGCATCAAAAATGGAGATGAGCTTAATACCAAGTCGATATCCTTCATATAGCTTTTGCTTAGCAATTGCAGACTCGATTGAGTACGACGATGCACGATTCTGACTTCCGCATCAGGATAATGTTGCGTAAAGTCATCCACCAAAGCAGTAATAGGCGCTTGAGAAAAAGTAGTGAGTATTACCAGCTCTTTATCTGCTGCGATTGTGAGTGGTGTATAAAGCGCGGCGCCCAGAAGTAAACAACGCCCTAATTGCTTGAAATCAGCCATCAGATTAACCAAAAACCTTAAATAATGTGCGGTAACTCAAATCTATTAAAGATCGTTAAAAATCTCACAGAGTATGTTTGAGTCAGTATTGACGCACTTCAACCAAAACTACGTATATTCTATCAGTAACAAGTATCAGCCTACCGTTCTAAATTCCCGTTTTTGACCCAGCCAAAATATCAATATGAGTCAATTCTGCCTCAAATTCATACCTTTGTACTGTGCAATCTGTCACTCCAAGATAGCCCTGCAACAAAACATTTGTAATTAAAACTTGGAGTGCAACATGTTTAATTTCTTTAAAACACGCCCTGACCTCCCTCTTTCAGATGGCTCGAAAGAGGAGATGCAGGCGCGTTTCAAACGCTACCAATGGCAGGTATTTTTAGGCTTGGTTTTTGGTTACGCAGTTTTCTACGTAGTACGTATGAGTTTAGGCGTTGTTAAAAAACCAATGCTGGATGCAGGCATCGTAACCATCGAAGAACTCGGCATCATGGGTTCGGCTTTTTTCTTCACTTACGCTTTGGGTAAGTTCTCGAACGGCTTCCTTTCTGACTATGCCAACATTGGCCGATTTATGTCGTTCTCACTGCTACTGTCAGGCATCACTGCAGTATTCATGGGTTTTAATACAACGGCCCTCTTCTTCATTCTACTGTGGGGTTTGAACGGTTGGTTCCAATCTGTTGGTTCAGCTCCTTCTTGTGTATCTCTGTTCCAATGGTTCTCACCCAAGCAACGTGGTAGTCGATACTCTGTCTGGGGTGGTTCACGTAACATCGGTGAAGGTATCACCTGGATCTTAACTGCATCTCTAGTGAGCTACTTCGGCTGGCGCGCTGGTTTTATCGGTGCTGGTATCGCTGCGATTGCCGCAGCACTATGCATGTTCTTCATCCTAAAAGATCGCCCACAAACTTATGGTTTGCCAGATGCCGCTACGGCGTTTGATGAAGCGACTGAAATGAAGAAAAATAACGACCCGAAAGAAACTCGTCGTGCTCAAATGTTCATCATGAAGCAACCGACGGTTTGGCTCATTGCTGCAGCGTGTGCCGCGATGTATATCTCTCGCTACGCTATGTCTTCTTGGGCTGTTCTTTATCTTCAAGAGGTAAAAGGTTACTCGTTACTCGATGCTGGTTTTGCAATGTCCACTTACCCTATTGCTGGTCTAGCAGGTGCAATACTATCGGGCATTGTCTCTGACAAGCTGTTCAACTCTAACCGCCACATTCCTACTCTACTTTACGGATTGGCAAACATTGGCGGTATGTGTTTGATGTTCTTCGGCCCAGACCACCGCATTGTTGATGCTGTTGCACTAGGTTTAATTGGTTTCGCTATTGGTGGCCTGGTTGTGTTCCTTGCTGGTTTAACTGCATGTGACTTAATGCCTAAAAATGCCGTAGGTGCAGTTAAAGGCTTTATCGGACTGTTCTCTTACATCGCCGCTTCTGGTCAAGAGTTAGTGTCAGCTTCTCTTATCAAAATCACTGAGGTTGATGGCGTAACCAAATACGACTTCTCGCAAGCACAATACTTCTGGCTAGCCGCTGGTGTAGTTTCTCTGCTTCTTGCTTTGACAGTTTGGAATGCGAAGAAAGTGGTTGATATCGACCCGGCTAAAGAAACAGAACTAGAGGTTCGTCCTAGTTAGTAATTCATCACAAAAGCGGGAGGCAACTCCCGCTTAATTCACTATTTTCTGACGTTCTCCATTTTCTTAAGTTCTTTTGCAAAGAGTGCTTACGAAATTGATAGACCCCTTATTTCTATTTTCTTTTTTATGTGTCGATTGAGGTGATAAATGTGTAAAACCAAAATTTTGGCCACGCTAGGTCCAGCAAGTGAAAGCCGTGAAACACTGACTAAATTAATTCGAGCAGGTGCTAACATAGTGAGGCTAAATTTTTCACATGGAACAGCGCAAGAGCACATCGCACGTGCACACTTGGTTCGTGAAATCGCGGCTGAACTTGACACTTATGTTGGTGTACTTGTTGATTTACAAGGTCCTAAAATTCGTATTTCTTGTTTCGAAAATGACGCAGTTCAACTCAATCAAGGCGACACATTCACGCTGAGCGGAACACTCGATGCACACGCAGGTAACCAAGAGATGGTTGGCCTTGATTATCCAGAGCTTATTCAAGATGTAAACAAAGACGACATTCTGCTGCTGGATGATGGCCGCATTCAGCTGAAAATTAACCAAGTGGATACTAACGAGCAATGGATAAGAACTACGGTATTGAATAGCGGTAAATTATCTAACCGTAAAGGCATTAACTTATTAGGTGGAGGTCTTTCTGCACCGGCCCTTACCGCTAAGGACGTTCAAGACATTGAAACCGCAGCGAAAATCCGTGCCGACTTCCTTGCTATTTCTTTCCCTCGTAATGCACAAGATATCGAATACGCTCGTAGCTTAGCGCATAAAGCAGGTTGCGATGCCAAGATCGTCGCGAAGGTGGAACGTGCAGAAGTCGTGGCAACCAAAGAAGCCATGGATGACGTGATTATCGCATCAGATATCATAATGGTTGCTCGCGGCGATTTAGGTGTAGAGATTGGTGACGCGCGATTACCTATGGTTCAAAAATCACTAATAAACCGCTCTAAGTATTGGGGTAAACCAGTGATCACCGCTACACAAATGTTGGAATCAATGATCGATAACCCACTTCCTACTCGAGCAGAAGTGTTAGACGTGGCAAATGCGATTATTGATGGTACAGACGCCGTGATGCTCTCAGCCGAATCCGCGGCGGGTAAATACCCTATCGAAGCAGTCGAAGCTATGGTTCGTATCGCAGAAGGTGCAGAACACGAACTAGAATGTAACCATGATTGCTGGGATACCCTTCAACATTTATGTTCTAACCCAGGTAAAAGCTTTGCGCTTTCATCGATGATTTCAGCTTCTCGCGCTCATCAAGATCTTGGCGTTGCGATTCTAACCAAACAGGGAGAAACTCCGCTGTTAATGTCTCGCTGTCAGAGCAAGGCTATGATTTGGGCTCTTAGCGATAATCCAGCGTTGCTTGCACAAATGACAATCTTACGAGGGGTTGAACCCTTGTACTTCAAAGCTGAAGGAGCCAAAGTCGAACTCGCACCGCAGGTAGTAAAATGCTTAAACCAGAAAGCTCAAGAAGCTCAAATCTCATCAATTTTAATGACTCAGTTAGATTCTATAGAAGGCATGGGGGAAGTTAACGCCTGTCGCTTACTAAGCTTGAATATGACTTCTCAAATCAAGCCTGCCAAAGAAATCGCAGCTTAGGTCGACCTCCCCCCTTATTCAAGCTCTGACTTGAATTTATCGCCCATAACTTGCTCCACAGGGATTTGGCCTGCCACATGGCAGGTCCTTTTTATTTCGCACTATCTATCTAACCTTTACATACTCGTTAGGTAAGGAACTTAAGTTAATAAAAGTACAGTCATTAGTTGTTATTGTAGAGCGATTGTTATCTCCAAAAGCGCGCTAATGTTGAAGAGTTAGCATCCCATCCAGGTTTTCTCCTCTGGGACGAACTGACTTCGGTGCTTAATCCGGACAACTTATTGTAGGGCAAATTCATAATAGCAAGATATGAATAAGTATTTATTCTGAATGAATTTGGGGTAGATAGAGCTGAATTGCCGATTTTACTAATTTACTTGATTGTGGATTGGCTGATGTAGCGTTGAGCAGTAAACGACACCACCACTCTACTTATTTAGAATTGCACTGTAAGCACTAAATTCAACTTGAACTTAGAATGCCAATAGTAACAAATCTGTCTTATCGATTTACTAGGTTACTTTGTATTACGTACCAATTTGTTACCATCTTCTGGTGAACGCTTAATCTTTTGGGGTTTAGAAAGCTAAAACTGTATGTAAATACCTTGCGCTTTACAGACGTAACTCTTCCGTATCTACGTTTTTATTTTGTTGCTGTCGTCTATGATGAGACTCAATAAGTATAATGCTATTGTGTGAATCGAAAGAGATATTCGTAAGAAGCCTACCAAAAACATCCGTACATATGGATTGGTTTAATTTGTTCTATTCTAGAACGTTCGGCGGAGCTAAAAAGAGTGGGGCAGAAGTGTTTTAGCTTACCTGCACCATGGTTCGCATTGCCATCGATACGAATCATCACGGGGCACCGCCTTCATGCTTTCTTTAAATTAACGATACAAAGATTTGGTCGACTCTCTCACAATTAAATCAATTGGAGGCAACCTTGCTTCATGCCTCTCGCCAGATAACAAGTTCAAGATCGACTGAGCACACACCTCACCAATCTCTTCAATCGGCTGCCTTAAGGTCGTTAATGCTGGTGTGAAATACTTCGACGTTGGCAAGTCATCAAAGCCAATCACCGACACATCTTCTGGTACTTTGTAGCCGTGATCATGCAACGCTTTAATCGCGCCGTAAGCCGTTTGGTCATTGGCCGCGAACAGAGCAGAAAAGTGAATCTTCGACTCAATCAATTCAACAGTTTTTTCATAGCCAGACTCGCTACTGAAATCACCCTGTTTGACGAGTTTTGGCATCACCTTGATACCCGCTTCTTGCAGCGCTTTCTTATAGCCTTCAAAGCGATTACCCGCATCTGGTTGGCTCGAAAGTCCTTTGATATGAGCAATATTCACATGCCCCTGTTGGAGCAAGTGGAGGGTTGCCATGTAACCGCCCAGTACATTATCGATATTGATTGAACGAACGTTGTCTTCAGCGAAGTCATAACCGACCGCGACAATCGGGATGTCTTGCGCGTACTTGGCAATATCCTCTTTGGTGATGCTGCCTGTCACGATGATCATGCCATCGACATTGCTCTTAGCCAGATACTCTAAAGCGTGTATCTCAAGCTTTTTTTGCCAATGCCCGGTAGCTATCACTAACGAATAGCCTTGAGCTATCAGAGTTTTCTCCATGTCGTTGAGGATGCGGCTGGTATAAGGGCTGTCAGGGTGTTGCACCAATACGCCTATCGTTAATGAACGGCGATTGATGTTCTCCTGCATCTGAAAGTTGGGCTTGTAGCCTGTGTCTTTGATGGCCTGCTCGATGTTCTGACTTTTATCATCCGACACATAAGTGGTTCGATTAAGAAAACGAGAAACCGTGCTTGGGGAAACACCCGCGAGCCTCGCTACATCGTATACGGTGGTTTTTTTAGTTTTCGTGCGCATCTCGATACCCTAATCCAGTGACATTTGGGGAGCCCTAGAGCTCCCCATCCATTTCAACCTGCATACCACTGCTTTCGTTGAAATACGTGTCATTAAGTTAATACATGTAGGCGAAGATCATCCCCGGTCTGAAGTAACGACCAGCGGTATATTTCAACCCTGTGCTCAGAAGCCATTTATGAAGAACCATGGCTTGCTCAGTGGAAATTTCGCCTTGCAGCATACTAACAAATTTATCACTGTCTTTAGTCAGCTCAGGATTAACTCGACCGTCAGACAGCACACACTTTTGCAATTTAAGTGCAGTAAGCCACTTTTTCGCATCATTTTGTGACAATTCAAAAGATTCTGTAAGATCTTGCTCATTGAAAGAGACAGAACAATTGAAGCCTTCTGGTGCGGCAAATGGAATTTTTGAATAGTCATACAGCGCGGTATACACGGTATCCATCAATGTTTCTGCTTGCTGAGATTTACCCGCTAGACTCAACGCTGTTGCGACACTAAATTGCACACCAATCCATACATCTTGAGCCTGAAAAGCCTCATGGGGTGAGCCGTCTGCCAATGTCATGTTCGCCACACCCAGCTTCGGGCTGTTGATCTCAAAGTTATGTTTATAAACATAGTCCAATGCGCGTTGAATATGCTCTTGCGGGAAAATACCTTCTAAGCCAATCAACTTTAGATAGCTGTCGGCAAGCAGTGCATCGCCAAAGCTGTTGTCTGAATCGGGGACTAATTCTAGATATTCTTGCGTAAAGGCTTGAGGTGCGGTCTCACTCAGTAAGCGTTTCTTAGAGACTCTTTGAGATACCTTACTGATGTTGATGGAAGTATCCGTCTCATTGAGATAAGCATTGAGCGTATTCTTGTCAGCAATCGCATCGCCCGTCAAAGTCAGGCCTAAGGTTTCCAGAGCCTGGTAGCCTTCACCCGTTAGATGCTTGGCTTGAACTGGCGTCACGAAGAAGTGGTAGTAGCCTTCTTTTTCATCCCACAAGCTTTGTTCAACCGTCGCTAATGCCTTTTTAGAACGTGTTAGATAACCCGCACCTAGTTCGTTTTCACCCATCAATTGTGCAAGTTCACTCGCGGCTTGAAGGCCAGCAACCCAAAGGCTCGCACAATAAATAGAGATGCCGTGAGACGCAAGGTTATCGAAGGTGTCGTCTGTGCCTCGGGTTAGCGGTAAATCATCGCCCTCAGCAATCAAGTTCGATAAGAAATCGATGCTCTCAGTCACAGCCTGCCAGCACTCTTTAACCACAGAAATATCTTGTGTGTTTTGATAGTGACGGTACACCATCAGAATGTATTTCGGCGCTAAGTCCTTCCATTCCTTAACATTGTGCCAGCTATACGCGTCAGGCTGGATGTCGAACGGGCTACCTAAATCATGAATAACCGCACCTCGAATAGCACGCACACCTTGGTACTTCTCATCGATAAGCTCAGCATTCGGTGTCGCTTCGTATTCCCAGTAACGCCGCTGAGTGAAGTCTTCGGCCAAGATGGCTTTTGAGAACTCTTTCATCACACAGCCATCAAGCTCTGGCAGCAAGTAAAGCAGTGAAAATGAGCCGTAGAAATACACATCCAGAGAGTTAAAGAATGGGTAATCGACACACTCTTTCACCAAGAACTTATCTTCTTTATCCCACACTGTGGATTCAGATAAAAATGATAGTGAGTTCATCGCCATCGTCGCATAGCGCAGTGCCGATTCAGGTTGTGAAATCTTGCTTTGGGCCTGCTCTAGGAAAGACGTTTGTTGCTTCACGATCTTCTGCTCAATGCTCTCTAGCTTTGGCAGAATATCCTCTAACATCGGCAGAGCCGGTTTCGCTTGCGGGTAGAATTGAGTGTAAGCCTTGTCTGAGTGCCAGCCATTGAGCATCACTTTACTGTGTGCCATCACCTGTGCGAAACGCAGGTCAACGGATTCGCCCGGCTCCAGTTCAACCTGAACCACAACCAATGCGCTCAATGCTTCGCGCCCTGTGTAAATGCCAGTTTGGAATTCAGCGTTAGTACGGCTGGTTTTCAATGCGAACTCGGTTTGCTGGGTCACTTTCGAAGTATAAAGCGTCGGCTTAACAGACACCGATACCTTGCCTGACTCCGTCAAACGGTTTTCTGCTTGGACACCAAACACCACCTCACCCTCAATATCACTTTGATAAGGGGACTGGCTAGTGAGCTGAACACCGCTAAAACTGTGACTTTCGCCATTCACGTTCACCGCTTGATGCTGCTGAGCTATCGGGTTTTGAGATAAGGTACACGCCGAATCTTGGATCCCATCGCGACCTTTTCGGTAGGTTGAACCAATCAAATTCTGTAGAGGTTGAGCAAGCGTAATCACGCGAGTTTGCTGTGATTCGTTGGTAAGCTGGAAGTGGTTCCAGTGCATCGGTAAAGAGCAGAGACGTTTATCGTCTTTAACGATCGGCGAGACTACCTTTCGCTTTATATTAATACCGTCAAAACTATTATATTGATATTCAGCTAATGGATATAAAGCCTTATATTCTATATCGCTACCATTAACACCTTCTATATCACCATTATTTCCCGCAGTTAGTGATAGCTGTCTCGTTGTATCATTTATTAATAAACCATTAAAGAAATCTAAGGCTACATATAATTGACAATCAATCGACGATGAATCCGATTCAATTAATAATTGAGTCTTATTAGAAAACTCAACATTCCACTTTATAAATCTCTCTCTATTTTCTTTATAGAAGTTGCCATTTTTTAATGCGTTACGAATGAGGTTAATCGCATTCGAATTATTTTCTGTATCTATTTTCTTGCCATCGAATAGCGCTGGGTAGAAATTCAGGTGAACACTGAGCTCTTGTTCGTTAAGAATCTGAAGCTTTTCAATGGTCGGCACATCCATAACCGAAGCATAAAAATCATTAAAATTAATCACTTGCTCTGAACAATCAACAAATATACCGGGAATAAAACTGAAGTTCGGCGTGTTGCCGTTTGGCGTCAGTGTAAATGTATTGCCAATACCGCCCACAGCCATACCAGTATTTTCTGGTGTTGTAGAAATTGGCGTGTACCAAGGTTGAATAAATTCAACTGCATCACCTTTTTTACACAGGTGTTTTGAATTTCCTGAATAGCTTGTATATGGAATTTTATTATTCATTTTAAAACCGCCATTGAATATTTTTTTCTTCTTGTTAATATCTTTCAAAAATGGAGACATCAACATGTTTAAAATTATAAATGAAAAGTTTGGAAATATTGACTCTGTCACATTAATAAACCACCAGCATGGTATAGAACTTCAAATAATCAATGGATTTGGTTCTGTTATAAATAAATACATTGTAAATAACAGTCCATTCTCTTTTATTTGTGGTTATCAGAATTATGATGAACTGATCAACCAACATCCGTTCTTTTCCCGCAGTGCTAAATTATTCCCTTTTCCAAACCGTTTAAACTTAGGTCGTTACTGTTTCGATAACCAAAACCATCAGCTCCCGGCTAACTTTCCTTGGTCTGATCACGCCGTACATGGCCTGCTCTACAACCAACCTTTTTCAATCACAAATAGCGTAGCCAATGATGAGTCAGCCAGTGTGACGCTGCAATATCAGACGTCATCTTTGCACCCTGCTTTCCCGTTCGCTTTTAACCTTGAAGTCACCTTCACTATCGACATCACAGGCAAGCTATCTTGCTCGACAACTGTCTCTAATTGTGGTGATTTCGCCTTCCCATTCGGTGATGCTTGGCACCCTTATTTCTCTCTTGGCACTGAATTGAAACAGTGTGGGCTTACCATTTCACCTTGTGCTGAGGTCATACATGAGAACGACCTGCCTAATGGTGAAAAACAGGCTTTTGACCGTTTGTCTTTGGATGATTCCCTGACCAATCAAAGCCTAAACCACTGCTTTGAATTTGATTCGAAGACAACCAACCAACTGACTTTTACACGCTCAGATTCATCTGCCGCGATTCACTATCAACAAGATGCAAGCTACCCATTTGTTCAGCTGTACACACCTACAAGTGAGCAAAGTATTGCAATAGAACCAATGACTTGCCCTGCCGATGCTTTCAATAACCAGATTGGCTTATTGACGCTTAGCCCGAACCAATCTCAAACCTTCACTTGGCAATGCCAAGCTGCCTATCAGCCACAATAAAGCAACCAAAGTAGCCGAACGAAGCTAAAGCGACTGCTAAACGTGAAACCAGCCCCCCAGAGAACGCATTGCTAAAGAGAAAACCGAACGAAAGAAGCAATAAAGGGCGCATAACGCGCCCTTCTCTTTGTTAACCTAAAACCACTTCTACCGTGTGCTCACCCGATGTAAATACCGGTGCTTTGTTGCCTGAAATCAGGTCACCATTGACCTTCATCTCAACCACACCTTTACACACGTTATTCGGGTTCGTGACATGAATGTTGTATGTTGCACCTCGGAACTGACGACGGACTTTAAACTCAGGCCACTCAGCCGGAATGCAAGGATCCACCAACAAGCCATCTACTTCAGGACGAACACCCAGAATCCACTGCGTACCAGCAACGTATGTCCAAGATGAGGTGCCAGACAACCATGCATTACGCCCTAGGCCGAACTGTTTATGTTCATCACCCAAGATGTTTTGTGGGTAGCAGTAGGGTTCAGACTCAAAGGTATCAATGTCGTCGTTCTTAGAAGCAGGATTAATTTGACGGTAGTATTCGTAAGCACGCTCGCCGTTGCCCATTTTCGCTTCTGCGATCATCACCCATGGGTTAGAATGCAGGAAGATACCGCCGTTCTCTTTCGCACCCGGTGGATATGTCGAAACGCCACCCAGTTGTGGATCAAAACCGTTATAACCCGGAGTTGAAAGCTTGATACCATTGGTCGTGTTCAGCTTGTTGTAAACCGAATCTAACGCTTGTGTAGCACGCTCTTGAGTCGCGAAACCAGAGATCACAGGCCAGCTTTGACCGTTTGTGTAGATCTGCCCTTGCTCGTTCTTGTGAGAACCAATTGGCAGACCTTGCTCATCAAAGTAACGCACAAACCATTCGCCATCCCAACCGCACTCGTTCACTGTGCTCTGCATCTGTTGGTACTGATCTTTAAACTTAGTTGTTAGCTGCGCTTCGCCACGTAACTCACAAAGGTCCAGCATATCGAGCAGGGCCTTGCCATACATGTTGGCTACCATCATCGACTCAGCACCCGTTGGTAGGTTCACCGTGTCATTCCAGTCTGCAAAACCTAATAACGGAAGGCCGTGTTCACCAGTATTGGTGTAGGTAAATTCAATCGCGCGGCACAAGTGATTCCAAACCGTTCCAGTTTCAACTGGGTTGCCCGCTTTATCTTTTTGATAGAACGGAATCGCTTTATTCAAGAAGTCAGCGTTGCCTGTCTCTTTCACATATTGAGTCACCGCGTAGATGATCCACAGATGATCGTCACCGTAATAGTCAGGGCGATCTTCTTCTTCTCGTGAGTCACCCGCGTTCGCTTCCATGGTTGATGGGAAGAACTGGTGCATCGCAGAACCATTGGTGTTTTGCACAGACAGCAGACGCTCAATGAACTCGCGCGCCTCTTCTGGCATGTGAGTAATCACGCCCAACGTATCTTGCGAAGAATCACGGAAACCGATACCACGAGCGCCATAGCCAAGTTGATACAAAGACAGGTAACGAGACCAGTTTTTAGTGGTGTGACACTGGCGTGGGTTGTGTACGTTAAGCATCGAGTTCATAGCAGGGTCAGGCGTTTCAACCTGAACTGCTTGTAGGTAACTATCCCAGTGCTCAGCCAGTTCAGCGAAAGCCAAATCGACCACTTGATGGTCACGATATTTAGCCAATAGAGGCAATGCAGCTTCTAGGCTCTCTTCTTGTGCAATTTGTACAACCGTACGTTCTGTCTGCTCTGGAGATAACCACCCTAAACGAAGGTTTAGCGCACCAATGTTATCGCCACGCAGACACTCTGTGTTGCCAAGCTCATCATTTTCTAACGCTTGTGGCGCAGCCCATGTACCGTAACCAAACTGACCAAGGAATGATTGGCGATCACCGTCAAATGAAGTCGCAGGACGATCCGCAGTCATCAGGTTTACGGCGTAGTCACGCTTCATGAAAGCATACTGCTCAAGTACAGTGTGACTCGATTCTTGCTGGTGTGCTTTCAGCGTCATGGTTTGTGGAACCCAATCCGCATTCAATAGCTGCTTTAGCGCATCGAAGTGAGTGAATTCGTACACAGGCACTACATCAACATGCAACGCTTTGTCTGAAATGTTGGTGACTTTGATGTCTTGTAATAGCACTTGGTCAGCTTTTGGTACGAAGAATGTCGCTTCACAACGCACACCAAACGCTTCTGCAATGATGGTGGTGTAAGACAAGCCTGTGTGGTTTTCAAACTTATCCAGCGGCTTCAATGTTGGTGTGTAGAAGGGTGAAAATACTTCCACGTTGCCCGCTTCATCACGCACCTTAAGGTATAGGGTCGAGCCTTTGAAATCTGAGTTTGGCAGCTGGGCAATGTACTTGGTAATACGGTTCAGTGCAGGGTCACCTTTACACAACAACACACCGCCGTTGCTATCAACAATGCCACCAAAATCTAATGTGCCCACATAGTTACACCATTTGATTGGTGTACATGGTGTGGTTGCTACGTATTCTTTGTTTTTATCGTCAAAATATCCGAATTTCATCATCACTATCCCTAGCCCCTCCCAAATCAGGAGGAGCCAAAACAATTTGTCGTAAGTTGGTTGGTGTCAGCTCAATGGCTGATTTGAATTGACTGACTAGCTCGCTAGCGAGTTCTCACTCAGTGCGTCAAACAGGTGGAAAGCATCCAAATCCAAGTAAAGTGTCAGCTCTTTCACATCCACTTCAGCGGCTTGGGTCTCAACCATCAGCGGTTGACCGCCGATTTCTGTTTTCAGAAGAATGCTCGCGCCTAGCAATTCCTTGTCTTTGATTTTCACAGGGAATGGCAGTACGCGATCGTGATCCACTTGCTCGGCACGTAAGTGAATATCTGTTGGACGAACACCAAAATGCAGCGCTAGGTTTTTAGATGCTAGAGACTTAAAGCGCTCTGGCAGTGGGATATGAACATCGCCAAGTTCAACGAAGTATTCGCCTTCTTTTTCAATCAGCTTAGCTTCCAACATGTTCATTGACGGGTTACCAATGAATTGCGCGACAAACTTGTTAGCTGGGCGTTGGAACACCTCAGTTGGTGTGCCCACTTGAGCAACATAACCGTCTTTCAGAATCACGATGCGGTCTGCTAGCGTCATCGCTTCGATCTGGTCGTGTGTAACGTAGATCGTGGTCGTTTTCAGCTCGCGGTGTAGGTGTTTGATCTCTTCACGCATCACGCCACGAAGTTTTGCATCTAGGTTAGATAGCGGCTCATCAAACAGGAACACTTTCGGAGTACGAACCATCGCGCGGCCCATAGCTACACGCTGACGCTGACCACCAGAAAGCTCTTTTGGCTTACGGTTCAGTAGTGGATCAAGCTCTAGCATTTTTGCCGCTTTTAGTACTTCTACGTCGATTTCTGCTTTCGGCATGCCTTTCAGTTTTAGTGCAAAGGCGATGTTCTCGTAAACCGTCATGTGTGGATACAGCGCGTAGCTTTGGAATACCATCGCTAAGTCACGGTCTTTTGCATCAACCTTGTTCATCACTTTGCCACCAACCACGATGTCACCAGAACTGATGCTTTCTAGGCCTGCAAGCATGCGAAGGGTAGTCGACTTACCACAGCCAGATGGGCCAAGGAAAACCACGAATTCACCGTCTTCAACCGTAAAATCAAACTCTTTAACCACTTCAACATCACCGAATGATTTCTTGATGTTTTTGAATTCTACTTTAGCCATTATCTGTTCTCCTCAGCGCGCTCTTGAAGCATGTTTCGGTACGCAATTGCGCTCTGTTTCAGTGTTCTTTCTTGGGTGGTGTAATCAACATGGACGATGCCAAAGCGTTGGCAGTAGCCGAATGCCCACTCGAAGTTATCCATTAAACTCCACGCAAAGTAGCCATCGACTTTCACACCGGCTTCAACTGCGTTGTGAACCGCTTCAATGTGGCCTTGGAAGTAACGAACACGTTGGTCATCCATCACTTGTCCGTTAACACGCTCGTCGTTACCTGCTGCACCGTTCTCTGTAATGTAGATAGGCGGCATGTTTTCGTAACGAGCATCCAGCCTTACCAATAAATCGGTTAAACCTTGTGGGTTAATTTCCCAACCGATGTAAGTGTGTTCAGCGTCAGTCTGTTTTACTGATTCAATGTCGCCGTTCTCGTTGAAGCGAGCGACATTGCGTGTGTAGTAATTGATACCGATGTAATCAACAGGAGCACTAATGATGTCTAGATCGCCTTCTAGAATCATTGGCATGTTCATCGCTTGGCGCTCGACAACCAGCTGTGGGTATTCACCTTTCATTACAGGGTCGATGAACCAGTGGTAATTCTCAGCTTCGCAGTAATCTGCTGCGCCTTGATCTTGTGGTGTTAATGGGTAAGCCGGCGTCGCGTTAAATACCACGCCATGCTTAGCATGAGGCGCATTCTTACGAAGAATCGGCATCGCTAAACCGTGTGCCAACATTAGGTGGTGAGAAGCTAAGTAGCCCTCTTTCTCACCCTTGATGCCTGGCGCATGCTCGCCCCAACGGTAGCCTAGGAATGCAGACACAAACGGTTCGTTCAGCGTTGTGTAAACATCAATCTTGTCGCCAAAGTAGTTACTCACCACTTCTGCGTATTCTGCGAACTTGTAAGACGTTTCACGGTTCAGCCAACCACCTTTATCTTCAAGGTATTGCGGCAGATCCCAGTGATAAAGCGTTACGTAAACCTTCATGCCACGAGCATGGCACTCATCGATGATCTGCTCATAAAACTCTAGGCCTTGCTGATTCACCACACCGTCTTGCGGCAGGATACGTGGCCAAGCAATGGACAGGCGGTAAGCATCAACACCTAAGCCTTGAATCATCTCGATATCTTGTTGCCACAAGTGGTAGTGGTCGCACGCCACATCACCATTGTCGCCGTTATCTACCTTACCCGGCTTCTTACAAAACGTGTCCCAGATAGACGGTGTACGACCGCCCTCTTCAACGCCGCCTTCAATTTGGTATGAAGATGTCGCGACACCGAATACAAATTCCTTACTGCGTAACTTTGAATCACTTGGAAGTTGAAATTTATTCATTGTTATAACCCTTAAACCTAACCTTTAACTGCGCCGGACGTTAAACCACTGATCATCTGTTTCGATGCGAACAGGTATGTAATCACGAGTGGTAAAATAGAAATTGTGGTACCTAGCATTACCGCGCCCCATGGCGTATTCGGAATACCTTGAACACTTCGTAGTGCTTGTGTGATGACGTAATTGTCTGGGTTGTTCAGTACCACTAGAGGCTGCATAAACATGTTCCAGAAGAAAACGAACTGCACGATAGCAAGTGTTGCTAGTGCTGGTTTCATCAGTGGCAGTACCACACTCCAATACGTTCTGAACTCCCCCGCACCATCTAACTTCGCCGCTTCTAACAGCTCTTTAGGAATCGATGCAATCACGTGCTGACGCATCAAGAAGATACCAAATGGCGTGGTTGTGAACGGTAGCCATACCGCCATGTGGTTATCCAGCAAGCCTAAGAATTTCACGATCATGAAGTAAGGGATCAAGCTAAGCACTGGCGGAATTGCCATTGAGCCAACCAACATGCCGAACAACACGTTCTTACCGCGGAACTTAAACACGGCAAATGCGTAGCCACCCATGCTACAAAACAGCAGCGAGATGGTAGTGCCTAAGAAAGCCACGTAAATCGAGTTAAACATCGCTTTCCAAAACGGCATGATTTCCAGCAGTTTTGCGTAGTTCACCATTAGGCTATCGCCAATCGCAAAGCTGATGCCCGAACCGAAGATTTCCGAACGGTCACGTGTTGAAAGCAGAGCTGACCACACAAACGGGAACACCGTAATGATTGCGGAAACAATCAGTAATATGCCGAGCATGACCATCAAGATCTTAGTCATGATGTACATGGTGCGTTCGCTTGGCATTAGGCCACTTAGTGGTGAGGTATTTGTCTTAATTGATGTCGACATCTTAATGTTCCCCTAAGCCTTTCTTACCGAAGAATAAAAATTGAACCAAAGTACAAGACGCGATCAGTGCAAACAGAAGCCATGAAATTGCTGACGCTGTGCCCATTTCTAACCATTCCCAACCCACTTTGTAGAGGTACATAGAGATAGTTAAACCAGATTGACCCGTACCACCTGTACCACGCGTTAGAACGAACGGTTCTTCAAACATTTGCAGGTTACCGATGATGGTCATGGTGATTGCAAAGAAGATGAATGGACGAATCATTGGTAGTGAGATGTTCCAGAAGCGGCGGAAGGCATTGGCACCATCCATACGTGCAGCTTCTAAAATGTCTTTAGGAATCGTCATTAAACCTGTGGTGTAAAGGACGATGTTAAAACCGGTGTATTTCCAGAAAACCATGATCGCGATAGACGGCTTCACCATAGTGGCATCGTCTAACCAGCGGATTGGTTGAAAATCGTTAACCCAAGCAAATGCCCAACCAAACAGTGTGCTATCAGCCAGTGCCATCAGCGTTTGGTTAATGATTCCTGAGTTAGGAGAGTACATATTGAAGAAAATCAGTGACGCTGCGACCGTTGATGTGATGAACGGTAGAAAGTACGCCGATGTTAGCCAGTGACGCATACGGTCACCCATTGAAACCAACATGTAAGCCACTGGAATAGCAACTAAATGCTGAGCCACACCCGATGTGATTGCTAGCCACAATGTGTTCTTTAATGAACGCCATAGCCACGGGTCAGTCAAGGCAATGTGATAGTTCTCAAAACCAACGAACTGCATTGCGTCCATGCCCTGTACTGGGTTCCATTCGTGGAACGACAGGTAAACAGAGAACAACAGCGGGAAGATCCCAAATACAGAAAAAATGATCAGAAACGGCAGAAGAAATCCATACGGTGTAAGCGCTTTCAAATTTAGACGAGAAAAAAAGCTTGGCTCCGAAGGTTCTATCGTTGTGCTCGCTGTATGATTCATAGTAACGACCTCTTAAAAAAGGAAGCGCGTTATCCACGCTTCCTCACTTACTCAAAGTAATAACAAATTAAAGATTACGCGTACGACGCTTGATTAGGCGCTCTGCCTCTTTCAATGCAGTCTCGATGTCCTTGCCTTCATCAAGTACTTCCATCAATGCGTTCTCTAAAATTATAGAGCGTGCTACGTGGTCGCCTTGAGCTGGAGATACTGGTTTGATGTTCTGTGCCACTTCAGCAAACAGCAGACGCGCTTTCTGTCCACCTAGGAACTCCATCTCTTCTTGGAAAAGCTCATCGTCATATGTCGTTACGTTCGCAGGGAAAGCCGCAATCGTTTCGAAGTGCTTAAGTTGAACATCACGGTCAGTCGTCATGTATTCAATAAGTGCCCATGCTTCATCTGGGTTGTCAGATTGAGTTGGAATCGATAGGAATGAACCACCCCAGCTGCCGTAAATGCCATCAGGTAGGTTTTCTACTGCCCACTTACCTTTGGTTTCAGGAGCGATCCAGTTGTTTAGGTGACCAAGTAGCCAAGCGCCAGAAAGTTGAGTTGCAAATGTGCCGTTGCGGAAGCCCTCGTACCATTCGTTAGACCAAGCCAAAATACGGCCATCTAAGCCTTTGTCGCGAATCTCTTTTGCTACTTCAAAAGCGTGAACAAAACGCTCAGATGTCACAACTGGGTTGCCATCTTTATCGAAGTAAAGACCTTCGCCTTCAGGAACTGTTGTGAAGATGATCGCTTGTGCCACGTCGGCTGCTGAAGCGATAAGTTGTACATTTTGCTCTTTCAGTTTTTCACCCGCAGCGATGTATGAATCCCAATCTTTGATTGCGTCTTCTACATTGATTCCCGCTTTTTCAAACACGTCGGTACGGTAGTACATAACACCTGGACCAAGATCGACAGGGATGCCGTACATGTCGCCGTCAGCGCCTTTGCCTTGTGCCCATGCGTAAGGTGCGAATCGTTCTTCGTATTTATCTGCACCGTAGTTTTCAGACAGGTTAACTAGGCCACCAGAGCCAACGAACGGACCGATTTTCTCAACGTCCACAACAATCACATCACCCGCACCTGAGCCAGTTGCTAAGTTAGTGGTTAGTTTTGTGTGGTGGTCACCATGGTTGTTCATAAGGTAATCAACTTTGATCCCTGTTTCCTTTTCGAAATCAGGCAGTAATACCTTCAGGCTGCTATCGAAATCAGGGAAACCGTCGAAACGAATCTCTTTGTCAGCCGCGTTCACAGCTGTAGTACCTAATCCTAAAGCAACCGCGCATGAAAGCGCCAAGGTCTTAAATTTCATGTTCTATCCTTAATATTTTTATAGGGTAACGAGTAAATCCGATACCGAGTTTCTAGTGACCAACGTCGGCAGCAATTTAAAGTTCACGTCATGTTTGATTTTTTTTAGCTTTTGTAGAGTGAGCTGCACTGCTTCGATGCTCATCTCTTCAATGGGGAAATTAATGGTGGTCAAACTAGGGGTCAGATAACGCGCGAAGATGGTGTTATCGAAGCCGACAAGAGAAACGTCTCTCGGAACAGACAGTCCCTCTTTATGCAAAACTTCGAATGCGCCAAATGCCATGTGATCGTTTGAAGCAAATACCGCCGTAAAGTGGCATTTTCTATTTATCAACTTCTTCATGGCGCTGATGCCAGTCTCTTCAGTAAATCCCGCCTCAGAGACTAAAGCTTCATCGTATGGCACACCGGCTTCTTCCAGTGCCTTGCGATAACCCTGCAAACGCCCCCTAGCATCTGCTTTATCTAAAGGCCCGGTAATACACGCGATATCTGTATGTCCCTTTTGCAAAAGATATTGAGTAGCGAGTAGCCCCCCGACTTCGTTATCAATATCAATGCAACTCATCGCCATTTCTGGGATGAAGCGGTTAATCAAAACCACAGGGGTCCCCTGTTCTTCCAATTCAATTAAATAGTCATCACTGAGCAGTTGAGTATGAAGAATCAAAGCATCGACACGACGCCCCAACAGAAACTCCACAGACTCGCGCTGCCCTTGTTCGGTGTTCGAACCCGCTGTAACCACAGCGTGGTAACCAAAGCGGCGTAGGTTTTCCTCTATGCAATGCAAGATGCCTGAATAGAAAGACCCGCCCAGTTCTGGAACAACAACACCCACACTTCCGGTACGACTTGAAGCCAAAGCCTGAGCGATAGAGTTCGGGCGATAACCCAATTCTTTGATCGCTTTTTCAACCTTTAACTTCTTGTCGTGACTCACTCTACTGGTGCCATTGATAACCCTAGACACTGTCGCTTGAGACACTCCTGCATGTTCTGATACGTGTTTAATTGTTGCCACTCGAACCTCGATACTTCATTAGCTTGTAACCGCTTACAAAACGATTATTAAGAAATTACGTTTTAGTTAAAGTGAGTGTCATCACACTAAACTTGGAGTTAAAAAGGCCAGTTATTGAAATCATGAAAGCGCTTACAGATTCACTTCGTCCCATGAAACTGTTTCATGGGATCATGAATCCATAGTTAGTCAGTTTTGTTAAAGCCCTTAACTCCATGAAGGAGTTTCAATATACCTATTGGCGTATCAAATACGATTGATATCTAGCATTATCACCACCTAAAATATTGATATATAAGGGTCAAGATACAAATTAGTCATTGCGATCACTAGGGATAAAGCAGGGTACGCGAGGTAAGTTAAAATAATATGAAAAGAGGTATTGAAGACCTCATGGAGAATAGATGAGAGGTAATCCCAAATGATAGAACAGATATTCAGGATGAAAAAAGGGCACATAAAATGTGCCCAAGAATGGAGTTAATTGAAACGTGCCCTAATCAATCTGCCTTTAGGGCTAAAATGGACAGTATTACGTGCTCTTAATAAGCATAGGTATTTCAACGTATGCTCTTTCTATCTGTTGATTACCACCATGCTTCAAACATTGCACCGAATGACAGGGTATCTACGTTACCATTGTCTTTTGGAGCGCCTTTAGTTTCTACGTCACCCACTGTTGTGTAGAAGCGAAGCATTGGACGGCTCCAAGGTAAGCCACCTAGAGAAACGTTTTGAGAAAGTGTTACTTTCCACGCGTTCTCTTCACCGTCGTCATCGTAGTCAACCATGCCGTAGCCCGCTTCTAACCAAGTAGAATGAACATCATTCCATTGATACTGTGGACGAACGATACCCGCGTATTCGGTGTTGTCGCGAGTTAAATCTGCACCAGAGTTGTCTTTGTACGACACTAGGTAATCAATGATGAATTTATCCGATGCTGCGTAGTTACCTTCAATACTTGCGTAGAAAGTTTTATAGTCGCCTTTCAACTCAAATACCGATGAATCTGCACCGTCACCATATTTCACTATTAATCGATTGGAATCGCCTAAGCCTAACGTCGCACCCACTAAGTAAGCCGTTTCATCACTGACTTTAGTACCAGGTGTTACCACTTTTTTCGTTAAACCTGTATCTTGATCGATTACGTACTCAGTAGAGCTTGCTGTATCAGCTTCATCAGAAGCAAAACCGTAGTTCGCGTAGAAATCTAGGTTACCAATACCTGCATCAATACTGTGCAGTTTCGCTGTCACCGCGTATCGACCATTGTCATTTACGAGGCCGCCTTTCACTTGACCGACAAAGCCCATGTCTAGCTTAGCGCCACCGAAATCTAAGTTGTTAAAGCCTGCACCTTGACCATCATGTGTCATCCAGAAATAATCGTTCAAACCTTGTTGCGGACGTTGGTGGAAGTCACGACCAGCCCACATATAAAGTTCTGGTTGGCTCTCAAATACGTTGGTTACACCAGCGTACATTTTTTTCATGCTTAAGCCGCCGTCGTCAGCCCAAGCGTCTGCCTCCCAGTGGTCTGCCATGAATACAACGTCCCAAATCGCACCATTGTCAGCTTCGAAAAGTTTAGCTAGCTGAACCTCACCACCATTGGCTTCGTTACCTAAACGACCGACAGAACGACCTGTTGTACCTATGTCTACGTAACGTTCATCACCGCTCTTGTAGTGAGCGCCGTAACGAGCATAACCAGAGAAGACAATGCCTTCTGGAACCTTAGTTTCTGCAGTTAAAACCGCGGGTTGTTGATCGTTAACATAATCAATATCAACAACCTTAGATTCTAACTCTTGGATCCGTTTTTCTAGTGCTTCGATATTAGTATCAGCAGCAAAAGAAGAGAGTGAAGCAAGCGAAGCCGCCACTGCGACCGTTATTGGCAAAAGCTTAAATTTTTGCATTGTATTTCCCTATTATTTTTTTGAGTTTTCATCGGACAGGGAAATATTAAGCAATGAAAGCGTTGAAAAGTTAGTTGCTGTTCACACTGATAAATCAGCCCAAATGCCATGAAACTTTTAGAGTTATCACCAGATATGGTTATCTATTTACAATCAGATAGATAGACGTAGAAATTTGTAATAATACAGCTTGAAATCGCTTTCATTTCATCAGTAATGGTGGCGGCTATCACGGAAAAGGGTGTGGTGAAATTAGGGAAATATGGTGCAGTTATGATTGGTTTTCACAAATATGAAAAACCTCAAAATCTAAGGTAGATTTTGAGGTCTCTTAGTCTGAGTCAAATACCTAATGATCTAAAATCAAGTATTGGCTAAAGTGAATCTAGAGACTCTATTCCCATATTGAACAGAGTAAATGCGTAGATATCAGCAGTGAGTTCAATCGCTTTGCTCAGCGGCATACCGGCACCGTGGCCAGCATTAACATCGATACGAATCATCACGGGCGCACCGCCTTCATGCTTATCTTGTAGCTCTGAGATGAACTTATAAGAGTGAGCTGGCACTACGCGGTCATCGTGATCAGCGGTGGTAACCAATGTTGCAGGGTAATCGACGCCACGTACCACATTGTGAACTGGCGAATAGCCAAGCAGATATTCGAACATCTCTTTACTTTGTGCTGACGTACCAAAATCGTACGCCCAGCCTTCACCAGACGTGAAGGTGTGATAACGCAACATGTCCAACACACCAACCGCAGGTAAAGCCACTTGGAACAGCTCAGGCCTTTGTGTCATACAAGCGCCTACAAGCAAGCCTCCGTTAGAACCGCCGCGAATCGCTAGCTTGTCGCTACTGGTGTAGTTTTCTGCGATTAAGAACTCGGCTGCGGCAATGAAGTCGTCAAACACATTTTGCTTTTTCTGCTGAGTGCCCGCTTTGTGCCACGCCTTGCCGTATTCGCCACCACCACGTAAGTTCGGCACCGCATATACGCCACCCAGTTCTAGCCAACTGCCCACCGTACCCGAGAAAGAAGGCGTTAGGCTGACATTGAAACCACCATAGGCGTACAACATGGTTGGGTTATTGCCATCTAACACTAATCCCTTCTTATAAGAGATAAGCATCGGAACCTGAGTACCATCCTTCGAGGTATAGAAGACTTGTTTAGACTCAAATTGCTCCGACTCAAACGGAGACTCAGAGCGTTGGTAAATTTCAGAACTGCCTGATTCAACATCAAAAGAGAAAATGGTTGGCGGCGTAACATAGTTGGTGAAGGTGTAATAAAGCTCGGTTTGCTCTTTTTTACCACCTAAGCCACTGGCCGTTCCCAGCCCAGGCAAATGAATTTCACGAACGAGGTTGCCTTGGTAATCCAACTGCTCAATTTTCGACACCACATCCACCATATAGTGGGCAAACAAGTAACCACCACCAGTGCTGATGTCTAATGGCTGTGGCTTTTCCGGAATGATATCGAGCCACTGTTGATTGCGAGTATCAAAGCTCACCACCTTGCCGTTTGGCGCATCGAGATTGGTGTATAAGATGAAGACTTCGTCTTGGTTATCAATGAGGTAAGTATCGCTATCCACATGATCAATCAGCGTATTCAGTGATTGTTCCTCTGAACCTAAATCGATATAGAACAGTCTGTTACCCGATGTCGACTCTCGACCTAGGATGAGCAAGTAACGGTCGTCTTCGGTGGTGTAACCCGACACATAGCGGTGTTGCTCGGCGTTGTTCGCACCAAAAATCACTTTGTCGCTGGCTTGCTCGGTACCCAGTTCATGGAAGTAGAGTTTGTGTTGTTCGGTACGCGCAGAAAGCAGGCTGCCGTCTGGCTTATCGTAACTAGAGTAATAAAAGCCGCGATTACCTAACCAAGAAATGCCGGTAAACTTCGCATCGGTGATTTCGGCTTCAAGCTGCTTTTTAGTCTCAGTATCAATCACAAAGATCTTACGCCAGTCACTACCACCCTCTGAAATGCTGTATGCCACTAGGCTGTAGTCTTTCGAAAATGAGACTGAGCCTAGTGATGTGGTGCCATCTTCCGAGAAGGTATTCGGATCTAGGAATACTTCCATCGGCTGACCTTCTTTCTGACGATAGAGAATACTGTGATTCTGCAAACCATCGTTCTTATAGAAGTAGGTGTAATCACCTCGCACAAACGGCTGTGAGCTCTTTTTGTAGTCTTGCGCTTTCGCTAATCGCTCTCGCAGTTCTGTGCGATACGGGATTTGAGCAAGGTAATCGAATGTGACTGCATTTTGGCTCGCCACCCACTGCGCGGTTTCGTCACTTCTGTCGTCTTCTAACCAACGATATGGGTCTTCGATTATCTGACCAAAATAGTCATCGCTGACGATCTGTTTGTTGGTGATTGGATATTGATACTCTTTTAAATAGCTCATCGTGATCCTTATTAAAAATAATGTGAAATCGTCAGGTAACGCGTTCTGATGTGTTCAATCAATAACTTAATCTTGTTTGGCGGCTGGCGAGTAAAGGGGTACACCGCATAAATACCGAGCTTTTTACCCACCAAATCTGGAAAGATGTCCACCAGCTGGCCGTTACGAATGTCGTGATAAACCAGACAACGCGGTACGTACGCCACACCATGGCCACCCAGCGCCGCTTTTCTTAATGCCGTCGCGTTGTCGGTAGAAAATGAACCCGAGACACGCACGATGTATTTGTCGTTGTCAGTACAGCCATCTTTACTGTGCAGGAACTGCCACTCGCTGGCACCCGTTGTTTGATAGGCATATTGCAAGCAATTGTGCTGCACTAAATCTTTAGGCAGCATCGGTTTGCCGTTTTTAGCAATATAAGATGGCGAAGCGCACACCACCCATTGTGAATCCAATATATGACGAGCGATCAAGCTAGAATCTTCTAGGTAGCCCGTACGAATCACCAAGTCGAGACCATCCTCAACCAGATCGACAAAGCGATTGTTCAGAGACATATCGACCGTTAAACCTGGGTGCATATTACAAAACTCGGCTACGGCGTCTGCAAGTATCAAATCTCCGGAGATAGTAGGCACTGACATTTTGATATGACCACTGACATTTTCACCAAAGCCTGAAACTGCATCCATAGCCTCTTGAGCCGCCTGCTTCACATTTTTGGCGCTATGTAGCATTGCCTTACCTGCCTCGGTCAGGGTCAATTTACGCGTGGTTCGATACAATAATTGCACGCCAATCTCTTCTTCTAAACGTGCAATTCTTTTACTAACTACCGAATTTGTAAGGTTATTTTGCTCTGCAACCTTACTAAAACTGCCCAATTCTACGACCTGTGAAAACAGGATCAAATCGTCTGCTCGCATTTGATTATGCCAATTTTGGAATTAATTATTTTCATTATTTCCCTATATCAATAAAAAATAAAGGGGTAAATTCACGCCAAATTAACAAAACAATTACAAAAACAGCTTTTGCAATCACATCGGTTACAAATAAAGCGACTCTAATTACAACAATTGAATCCTCGAGATTCAGATTACACCTACAAAACTAATGACGTGTTATTCACTTCAAACATGAACGTTTGAAAACAAGTACGAGGAAGTACCCATGAGTGAAACTCTACTAGCATTATTGGCCTTTTCGCCAATAGTTGTTGCAGCGATTCTGCTGGTTGGCCTTAACTGGCCTGCAAAAAAAGCGATGCCAGTGGCATTTGCATTAACCGTTGCTATCGCCCTATTCGCATGGGATATGTCTAGCACTCGCGTGCTGGCTTCAGTATTCCAAGGCTTCGGCATTACCGTATCGGTTCTCTGGATTGTGTTTGGCGCCATCTTCTTATTAAACACTTTGAAACACACCGGAGCTATCACCACCATCCGCAACGGCTTTACTGATATATCAGCAGACCGTCGTGTGCAAGCGATCATCATTGCTTGGTGTTTTGGTTCATTCATTGAAGGTGCATCCGGCTTCGGCACACCCGCTGCAATCGCCGCTCCATTGTTGGTTGCAATTGGCTTCCCAGCATTAGCTGCGGTACTGATGGGCATGATGATTCAATCTACGCCGGTATCGTTCGGCGCGGTTGGTACACCTATCATCGTTGGCGTAAACAAAGGTTTGGATACGCACAACATCGGTGAAAGCTTGATTGCCAATGGTTCAACATGGGACGCTTACCTACAACAAATCACGTCAAGTGTTGCGATCATCCACGCCTGTGTTGGTGTGATGATTCCTGTATTGATGGCGATGATGCTGACTCGCTTCTTCGGTAAGAACAAAAGCTGGACTGAAGGTCTTGATATCCTGCCATTCGCACTGTTCGCAGGTGCCGCTTTCACCATTCCTTACGCACTAACGGGTGTTTTCCTCGGTGCTGAGTTCCCATCGCTGATTGGTGGTTTGGTTGGCCTTGCTATTGTTGTAACAGCAGCAAAACGTGGCTTCCTAGTACCTAAATCAAAATGGGATTTCGAAAGCGAAGACAAGTGGCCAGCTGAATGGCTAGGTTCTTTGAAAATTGACCTTGATGACAACAATCAAGGCCATAAGAAGATGAGCATGGCGATGGCATGGGCACCTTACGTGCTGCTCGCTGTAACTCTGGTTGCTAGCCGCGTGAGCCCTGAGTTCAAAGGGCTACTGAAGAGCGTTAGCCTTTCATTCAGCAACATCCTTGGCGAGACAGGCGTAAGCACAGCGATTCAACCTTTGTATCTACCGGGCGGCATCTTAGTCTTTGTCGCGCTAGTTGCGGTTCTAATGCAATCTCGCAGCGCAACGCCACTGGCTAAAGCTTTTGGTGAATCAAGTAAAACACTGATTGGTGCAGGATTTGTGTTGGTGTTCACCATCCCAATGGTACGTATCTTCATTAACTCTGGTGTGAACGGTGCAGATTTAGCAAGTATGCCAGTAACCACGGCAAACTTCGCAGCTGACCTCGTTGGAAGCGCATTCCCAGCATTGAGTGCAACGGTTGGTGCGTTAGGTGCCTTCATTGCAGGTTCGAACACTGTTTCAAACATGATGTTCAGCCAGTTCCAATTCGAAGTAGCGCAAACTCTGACTATCTCTAGTGCTGTGGTTGTCGCTCTGCAAGCTGTTGGTGCAGCAGCAGGTAACATGATTGCGATTCACAACGTGGTAGCGGCATCAGCAACCGTTGGCTTGCTAGGACGCGAAGGTGCAACCCTACGTAAGACAATCATTCCAACGTTCTACTACTTGGTGATGACAGGCATCATCGGCCTAGTGGTTATCTACGGATTCAAGATGACAGACGCACTTATGTAAACCATAAGTCGTTCCAAAAGCACTTGGCGTTAATACTCAATTCCCCGACAGCGACACCGTCTAATAAGACAGTTGATGAGTTCCGGGATGGATACTAGAGCACATCAACACCCTCGAGTATTAACGCCATTTTCCCGCTTTGCAGTTACACAGCTTATTTGCTTCATAGATTCGTTGCTTCAAAGCTTAGTTGTTTCAAAGCTTAAGAAAGACAAAACACTGACTCTCAGAATTAAAGCAGCCCAAACCAAGCTCTCATAGAAGGGCAACATCCCAAGAATTTAGGACTGAAATTATGATCATATCCGCATCGACTGATTACCGCGCCGCAGCAAAAGCGAAATTACCACCGTTCCTTTTTCACTACATTGATGGCGGTTCTTACGGAGAACATACCCTACGCCGCAACACGGCTGACCTCGCTGAGATTGCGCTAAAGCAACGTGTACTCAACGATATGTCGGATCTCAATTTGGAAACCGAGTTGTTTGGCGAGAAGCTAGCGATGCCAATCGCACTGGCTCCTGTGGGTTTAACAGGCATGTACGCGCGACGTGGTGAAGTTCAAGCAGCCAAAGCTGCCGACAACAAAGGCATCCCTTTTACCATGTCGACAGTATCGGTGTGCCCGATTGAAGAAGTAGCACCCAAGATTGAGCGCCCAATGTGGTTCCAGCTCTACGTACTTAAAGATCGTGGTTTCATGAAGAACGTTCTTGAGCGCGCAAAAGCAGCAGGCGTGACCACCTTAGTTTTCACCGTTGATATGCCCGTACCCGGTGCTCGCTACCGTGATATGCATTCCGGAATGAGCGGTCCAAACGCCGCTGTTCGTCGGGTATTCCAATCTATGCGTCATCCTAGTTGGGCTGTGGATGTTGGCTTGTTGGGTAAACCACATGACCTAGGCAACATCTCAACTTATCGTGGTTCTCCCACCAAACTGGAAGATTACATCGGTTGGCTGGGCGATAACTTCGACCCGTCAATTTCATGGAAAGACCTAGAGTGGATCCGTGATTTCTGGGATGGCCCAATGGTCATCAAAGGCATTCTTGATGAAGAAGATGCAAAAGATGCCGTGAGATTTGGCGCAGACGGCATTGTGGTATCAAACCACGGCGGCCGCCAGCTTGATGGCGTGCTATCAAGTGCTAAAGCACTGCCTGCAATTGCAGACGCAGTCAAAGGCGACACCAAGATTCTGGTCGACTCTGGTATTCGTACTGGCTTGGATGTGGTTCGCATGATGGCATTAGGCGCAGATTGCACCTTGCTTGGCCGTTCTTTCGTTTACGCATTAGCAGCGCAAGGACAAGCAGGTGTTGAAAACCTACTCGACCTTTACGACAAAGAGATGCGCGTTGCGATGACATTAACAGGCGCTAAGACAATCAAAGACTTAACTCGTGAATCTTTGGTGGGGCTAGACTAAATCTCCATGACTAAGATTCAGACTCATGCTTTGGTCTACTTAGGCTGAAGTTCAATCGGTGTCACAGCAATTCCACTGTCGTTGTGACACCGTTTAAGCACTGGAAAGTAAAACAAAAAACAAAAAACAAATCAGTGCCAAATAAGAAGCACAAGGAAGCAAAGATGGAGACAAACACATCCCATGAGCGAGTAGTAGATGCCAAAGCTTATCAACAGCTTGAAGCAATACTGGCTCAAAAAATAGAAACGGAACGCATTGTCACGCAAGAGGCGAAGCGCTTGGCTTACGGCACCGATGCGAGTTTTTATCGCTTGGTGCCGAAAATGGTTCTAAGGCTTAAAGACTTAGACGAAGTGATATTCACGATTCAAAGCTGTCGTGAACTCGGTATTCATTTTACCTTTCGCGCGGCAGGCACCAGCCTTTCAGGGCAAGCGGTTTCAGACTCGGTACTCATCACCCTGACCGACGACTGGCGCGGCCATGAGATTGTCGATAACGGCAATCAAATCATCCTTCAACCCGGTGTAATTGGCGCTGATGCCAATAAATATCTTGCCCCTTTCCAACGTAAAATCGGCCCAGACCCGGCTTCCATCAACACCTGTAAAATCGGCGGTATTGCGGCGAACAACGCCAGTGGCATGTGTTGTGGTACTGCGCAGAACTCCTATCGCACCGTCGAGAGCATGAAAGTTGTATTGAGCGATGGCACCCTGCTCGATACCGCAGACAATGCTAGCGTTGAGGCATTCAAGCAATCACACAAAACGCTGTTTGATGGCATTGTTGAACTGCACCGTCAAACCAGCTCGAATAAAGAACTCGCCGACAGAATCCGCCACAAGTACCGCCTCAAAAACACCACGGGCTACGCACTCAATGCATTGGTCGATTACCACGACCCAATCGAAATCATTAAACACCTGATGATAGGCTCCGAAGGCACACTAGGCTTCATCGCCGAGATCACTTACAACACGGTGATTGAACACCCAAATAAAGCCTCAGCTCTGTTGGTGTTCGCCGACATCGAGCAAGCTAGTAAAGCCGTAACTACCCTATCAAAAACGCCAGTTGCTGCTGTTGAGTTAATGGATGGCAGAGCGCTACGTTCTGTCGCGGATAAACCGGGTATGCCTACGTTTATGCCAAACTTGGATTTAGAAGCGGCCGCTATTCTGGTTGAATCACACGCCAGCTCCCAGCAGGACTTAGATTTACAATGTAAATCAATTTTGGATGCATTAACTGATTACACGATTGTTGAATCTGTCCCTTTCACGTCCGATCCCAAAACTGTCGCGACGCTTTGGGGCATCCGTAAAGGCATGTTCCCTGCAGTTGGCGCTGTGCGTGAAGTCGGCACGACAGTCATCATTGAAGATGTTGCTTTCCCAGTAGAGAACCTTGCGAACGGTATTCGAGAGCTCCAAGAGCTGTTTGATAAATACGACTACAGCGAGGCGATCATTTTCGGCCACGCCCTAGAAGGCAACCTGCACTTTGTATTTACTCAAGGCTTTGACAGCCAAGAAGAGATCGACCGTTACGGCGGATTCATGGATGACGTAGCCGAGCTCGTCGCCGTGAAATATCAAGGTTCCCTGAAAGCGGAACACGGCACAGGCCGTAACATGGCACCGTACGTCGAGTTGGAATGGGGCAAAGATGGTTACACCTTGATGCAACAAATCAAAGCACTGTTTGACCCAGAAAGACTGCTCAACCCCGGCGTTATTATCAACGACAATCCAAACTCCCACATCACCGACCTAAAACCGATGCCTGCTGCCGACGACCTTGTTGACCGCTGTATTGAGTGTGGATTCTGTGAGCCTGTTTGCCCGTCTCGCACACTGACCTTATCACCTCGCCAACGTATTGTGTTGTACCGAGAGCTACAACGCCGCCGAGAAGCAGGGGAAGAGATAGAAGCTAGCGAACTAGAGAAAACCTTTGAATACCAAGGCATCGATACCTGCGCGGCAACTGGCCTGTGTGCCGAGCGTTGTCCGGTAGGCATTAACACCGGCGACTTAGTGAAGAAGCTTCGTGTTGCCAAATATGAGAAGTTCACACCAATCGCTAAGTGGACAGCAGATCATTTCTCGACCACCACTAAGCTGACCAAGGCAGGGCTCAAAACCAATCAAGTAGCGAGCAAAGTACTAGGCGCGAATACGGTCGGCAAGCTCACCAATGGCTTGCGCTCAATGACCAAAGGCGCAACACCAGTTTGGATGCCTGAGATGCCGCAATCCAACAGCCACTCACTCACAGCTTCAACAATGACAGCCGAAACATCGAATAACACTAAGAAGGTGGTTTACCTCCCTTCGTGTGCCAGTCGAACCATGGGGCAACAGAGCGATGCGGGAGATCAACGCCCTCTTACTGAAGTGACCATGTCTCTACTTAACAAGGCGGGGTTCGAGGTAATTCTGCCGAAGAAATTAGATGACCAATGTTGTGGTATGCCTTACGACAGCAAAGGCATGACCGACCTAGCCCAATCTAAAGCACAACAGCTAGAAGAAGTGTTGTGGCAAGCGAGTCGTCAGGGTGAATACCCAGTATTAATGGACACTAGTCCATGTGCCAAGCGCAGTATTGAGCAGTTCACCAAGCCATTAGAAGTGCTAGAACCGACAGGGTTTGTGAATCAATATTTGCTTGAACACCTGACCCTTGAACCACTGCAAGAAACCGTAATGCTGCATGTCACTTGTAGCTCTCGCCGAATGGGTTTAGAAGGTGCAATGTTAAACCTTGCTCAAGCCTGTACCGAAGAAGTGATTGTTCCAGAGCATATACAATGTTGTGGTTGGGCAGGTGACAAAGGCTTTACTACGCCAGAGTTGAATGAGGCAGCTGTGCATCCACTTAAGGAACAAGTACCGAGCAACTGTACTCGTGGTTTCAGTAACAGCCGAACCTGTGAGATCGGTTTATCACATCACAGTGGCATTCCGTATCAATCAATCTTGTACTTGGTGGACGAAGTGGCGCAGTAGCTCCATTCATACTGCGAGCGACATGCTCTAGCTTAAAACGAAAAATGGCAGCCCAACTAGGCTGCCATTTCTTTGTTCAATTTAAATATGATGTTGAGCTAGATGTTATTGAGCTTACAGTTAGAGAGCTAAGCGCATCAACTTTTCTGGCGAGTAGTGTTCAGCTTCTGCGCCTTTGGCGATCAGGTCAATCACTTGGAACTCGCTCATATCACCAAACTCTTTGGTCAAATAATCACGAAACGCTTTCTCATTTGGCCATTTACCTCGCACGATATAGCCATCTTCTTTGTCAAAATCTTCCGTTTCAAAGAAAGAAAAGTCAGTCATACCAATATTGTGGCAATACAAAACGAGATACATGTTGAATCCTTTACACTTAACTAGGGTCTATTGAACTTTCGAGCAGTTCTACAAGCAGGCTTAAGGTTACATCATATTCAGCTAATCGAAAACTTAAGCCCTCTTCCTTCTTCGTTAATCATCAAACATCATGTTGATGGCAACGCCCAATAAGATCAGCCCAATAATAGGCCCCATGACAGCCAGTGGTGCACGCTCAATGTATGGCAAGTTCTCTGCAATCATCAAACCCCATTCCGGTGTTGGTGGTTTTGCCCCTAACCCGATGAAGCTCAACGAAGTCAGGCTTAGAGTGATTACAGGAAGCCTCAACAAGGCGTGCCTTAGCAACGGCGGTAACACATACGGAAGCAAATAGAAGCGGAAGATTCTCAGCTTACTAGTACCCCACAATGGCGCGAGGTGCGTATAAGGTTGAGCCTTGGCTTCCACAATTAAACTAGAGCAGTGCGCCGCTAATGGCGCCCAAGATACCAATACAATCGCGATTAATGCGCTGTTCGGATTCATCCCTGTTAAGCCCGCAACCAAGAGGCCAGCAATGATGTAAGGAATGCCCTTAGTGATCTCGATAAGGCCTTGGCTAAAACGAGTATTGAAGCCCATGATGATGCCCGTCACCAAGCTCAGGAACGTTGCCAGAATGCCCGCTTGGAAGGTCGCGACCATACCAGAACCGATTCTCGCTAACAGGTCTCGCCCGATGCCGTCTGCACCCAAAGGCGCTTGCCAGCTCGGTGATGCCAAGCGCGCGAATTGGCTGGTGTATGGGTCTCGGAATACCGCCCATACCACGATAGCAATTAGGAATGAGAAGATTGCAAAAGCAGTGACACGTTTAGCGCGGCTCTGCGTAAAACGAAACGAAGAGTGACTACTGATGAGCTTGCCGCTTTTCAGGCTGTGGCCTAGAATCAACTGCTGAACAAACAGGCTGATGCTACTTACTGCAATCGAAAACAGCAGCAATACCAGTAAGCCGCCTTGTAACATCGGCAGATCTTGCGCCTTTGCAGCACCAAGAATCATGCGCCCGATACCCGGAATCGAGAAGATAAGCTCAACCGCGACTGCGCCACCAGTTAAACCAATCACGATCATCGCGATTTGTGGGATCAAGCTGCTCAGCGCTCTTTTCAGCGCAAAGCGAATAATTTGATTGGAGTGAACGTTGGCACTGAGCCAAGTGATCACCCAAGGTTCATTAAGAACGCGTTGTAAACTGTCTCTGAGTAGACGACTAAACAGGCCGCTAGCAGGCAGTGCGAGCGCTAAACTCGGTAGCCAAATGTCTTGCCAGCCTTGCCAACCATACGGTGGTAACCAACCTAACCAGATTGAGAATACCAGTATTAATACCGAGGCCACCACGTACTCTGGCAAGGATATTAATACGGTGCTTAAACTGCTGTAACTCTGCCCTAATTTGCCCTTCTTCCAACTGCGTAAGGTAGCCAGTAAGCCAGCACCGCACAGTACGAAAGTCATCACCAATGCGCTCGACATCAAAAACAGAGATGTAGACGCTGTTTTTTGAATGCCTAATGCAACCGAAGAGCCATCAATCCAAGATTTACCTAGATCACCGGAAAAGGCACTTCCTATCCAGTCGATCAAGCGCTCGCTTGCCGAACGGTCAAGCTGAAGATCAGCACGTACCGCCGCTAAAGCTTCAGGCGTAAGCAGGTGTTGTTGCCCCGCTCTCGCACGCAGAATGGATTGGCTTGGGTCGATACCTGCAATGTCAGGCATCAAGCCAACAAGAATCACCACCACGATCAGTGAGGCGATTCTTGATAGCCAAGGCGTCAAGATAAATAAGGTTCGACGCAGAGTCTCAGCAGATAGCATTTATTTAGTTAACCTGTGTTGCCGCGTTAACTTGGGTCGTTTGATCAACCAAGCGACGTTCACTTGGGTCACGAACTACATTGCTTACACGCTCGCTTTCACCTTGAATCACACGTTCGTGAAGCAATGGAATAGCAGCGAAGTCGTTGAGGATTTTTTGCTCAGCTTCGATGATCGCTTGCTGACGCAGCGCACCTAATGGTTGTAGGTCAGCGTGAGTCAGTGCTTGGTCGACTTCTTGAGAGCAGAATTGACCAAGGTTGAATGAGCCCTTACAGCCAAAATCACTCATCATGTATGCCACTGGGTCACCAGAATCTAGAACGGTTGCACGAGAAAGGATGAACGCGTCAAACTTACCTGACAGTGCATCGTTTTCAATCTGAGCGTATTCACGGATATCCAGCTCAACTTTGAAACCAGCCGCTTCAAGTTGTTGTTTAAGTAGTGCTGCCACTTCTGGAAGCTCAGCACGGTCGGTAAAGGTACCGATAACAATGCTTTCACCATTTGCTTTTAGCGTTTTATCTACTGCTTGACCTTCAGGTCGAATCGGCTCAGCCCAAGCAAGTGCAGGACCTAGTAGGCCTTGCGCGATATCCGCGTGGTTTTCATAAACAGTATTCACGATTTGCTCACGGTCTACTGCAGCAGCCGCGACTTTACGTAGTTCAATATCGCTAAATACGCCTGACTTATTGTTCAGGTAAAGCGTGTTGGTACGAGGCATTGCTACTTCGTAAAGCAGGTTCGAATCAATGGTCGCGATTTGTGAAACTGGCACAGCTTCAACAATGTCAGCCGTACCGGTTCTTAGAGCTGCAGCACGAGCAAAACCGTTAGGAACGTATTCTGCAATTACAGATTCAACTTGCGCTTTTTCACCCCAGTAACCATCGAAACGTTTTAGTTTCGCGCTAGTTGTACCGTTGATTTCAGTCAACTCAAACGGACCTGTACCTGCACCCATTGGACTAACTCGACCATCTTCTTGGTACGCGCTTGCTGCAAGAATCGCTAATTGAGGGCTTGATAAACGGCTTGGTAAAAGAGGGTCATCAAAGCTAGTTTTGATCTCTACGCGGTAGTTGTCCATCGCTTTCACTTCTAGCTCTACACCATCTAGGATGCGTGGCTTAGGTGCCGCTTCTAGAGCTTTCTGTAGAGAGTTCACAACAGACTCTGCTGTTAATGTAGAGCCATCGTGGAATTTAACACCTTGGCGAACCGTGAATTGCCATATCAGAGGCTCTACCTGTTTCCAATCCGTTGCCAGCATTGGCTCAGCTTCTGAAGTTGGGCTCAGGTTCACTAGCGTTTCAGCCGTGCTCCAACGCGATAGTTTGAACGCGTCATCAGAAAGTGGCGATAGACCTGTTCTTGGTGGCTGCATCATCGCAACACGAATTTCAGATTTGACCGCCGCATCGCTCGACTCTGGTTGAGAGTCAAAACAGCCCGTCAAAGGCAAGGCCAGCGCTAGAGCGCAAGCCAGTTTGATTGAATTAAAACGCATAGTTATTTTTCTCTGTAAGCTGTGCTTCGTTGATAAACTGTATTTTGTTAATAAGCTGTATTTCGTAATAAATAAGGTTGTATTAACAAGTAGATTTCGAAAGAGGCTGAGATTGAATCAGCAACTGAGTCACGGGATGAGCAGGTACGCTCATCACTTGAGGTGTCGGTCCATGCTCGACCATCTCGCCATGGTCAAGAACCAGAATTTCTTCACAAAGCGCTTGTGCTGCGCCTAGGTCGTGTGTCACCAAAATAAGGCGCATATCACGCTTCTTTTTCAATGAATTCAATAAATCGAGTAGCCTCTGGCGATTCACCGGATCTAGGCTACTGGTTGGCTCATCGGCAACTAATACTGCGGGTCTAACGACAAGTGCCCGAGCAATGGCCACACGTTGAGCTTGACCCGTAGAAAGCTGATTAGGCTTTAGTGATAACAAAGTGGCAGGTAAGCCCACGTCCAACAGCGTCTCTTTAATAATGCTTTCATGGTTACCAGAAACATCTAGGTTGCTTAGCGGCTCAGCTAAGATCTGTCGAACGGTGTAGTAAGGGTTAAGACTAGTGTGTGGCTCTTGTGGCACCAACTGGATCAAGCGACACACAGCTGCTTGCGCTTTGCTATTGCGAATAGGCAGCGAATGACCAAACAAGCTGATGCTACCGAGAGTTGGCGCTTTCAAACCAAACAGCAGTTCAATCAGCGTAGATTTACCGGCACCAGAACGCCCAACAATAGCCAGGCTTTTGTCTTCAACATTGAGGTCGATGTTCTGTAGCGCTTTGAACGCCTTACCACCCAACCAACTTGGCACTGAGTAATAATGAACCCCGACATTCTCGAACTTAATCTCAATCGGTGTTTGTGTTTCTGAATCAATCACAGGCATTGACGGTGAGACTTCTGAATTTAGTGATAAGGTCGAGCTCATTCGATTAGGTCTCTCAATGAACAGCAGAAAGCGTGAGAGCTCGATTCTAGCGCGTGTTTCGGTGCACCATAAGCCACCACACCGCCATCATCTATCACCAATAACTTGTCACACGCCAAGGCACTGTGCAGGTCATGGGTAATAAGCAAACCACCAATTTGGCGTTGCTTTACATTGTCTCGAATCAGCTTAAGTATCTCTTGCTCTGTTACCGGATCTAACGCGCTAGTCGGTTCATCTGCAATGATGATATCGGCGTTACTCAACAAGCCAATCGCAATACACACTCGTTGACGTTGTCCTCCAGAGATTTGGCTCGGATACAACGGCAAGATGGTTTCTGGGTTTGGGAACCCTAATTGCACCAACAGTTCAGTGAGCTTGGTTTTGTCTTGTGATTTAAGCTTAGTGCGAGTCCCCGTCAATGCCAAACTGAGTTGGCCTTCAATAGAAACAAGAGGGTTTAACGCTTGAAGTGCATCTTGAAAGATAACCGCTGGCCTTTGTGCTGCCGTTCGTTGCAACATCGGCAAACCACACACAGCCTCACCAGATAAAGAGATATGACCTTCAGCCTCAACCGTTTCTGGCATAAAGCCCGCGATCGCACGTGAAAGCATCGACTTACCAATGCCTGAAGGACCCATGATCGCCAACAGTTCTCCTCGATACACATCGAAGTGGATATCTTGGAAAAGTGTTCTTGAAGAGGTTTTGATCGTTAGTCGGTCAACAGACAATAATGGGGCGTTCACGCAGATACTCATAGATAGATGTTATAACATAACAACTTTATCATTTAGCTGAAGTGATGAAAAGAGAACATTGAACCGTATCGCATTTTATTTGCTATTTAATTGACCAGTTTTCGTTAGGGCGAGTTGACCTTTCGAGCTGATTTTTACAGATACAAAAAAGCGCCCTCTAAATTTATCGTATAACGATAGTCAGGCGCTTTCATAAAGTCTTAGAAATGGCGGTGGGCGTTCTAAATTAATGACACGCCGCTGAGGTATCTTCTGCTGGGAAACACTTTTGTTTAACCTGAGAGATAAACGGGTACAGGAATGCGATACGCCCAAGATAGAACAGAGTAAACGCTAGCCACAAACCATGATTGCCCCACGCTCCAACCGCAAACGCTTGAACAGCCAAGAACACCAACAAAGTAGCAATACTAGAATCTCGAACCGGACGTGTGGTTCCTGTTCCGGTAAAGATGCCGTAAACCGTCAAGCCAAAGCCTGCCACCAGCGGGAACACAATCAACCACGGAGCCATCTCTTGATACAAGGCAACCAGCGCTGGAATATCGGTAAACAAGAAAACAATCATGTCCTTAAACATCAAGGTTAAAAGCGTCAGCGCAGCAATGAAACCAGCTGTCCATTGGAAGTTAAGCCTTAACACACGATCCAACATCGACGCATTTTTCGGCCCCACTGCTTTACCCGCAAATACACTCGATGCGTTGGCAATACCATCAAACATGTAACTGACGATAAAGGTCACCTGCATCAGAATCGCGTTAGCGGCCAGAACATCGGTACCCAATTTAGAACCAGTACGCGCCATCATGTTGAAGAACACCAAGATGCAAATTGTACGTAACAGTAAGTCAGTATTCGAAGAGATGATTGTCGACAGGTCTTTCTTGGTCATCTTCGAGCCTTGAAGGAACTCAGAGACCGAGATGTTGCTCGTTTTCATAACCAGCGTCATACCAATCGCAAAGGTGGTGATTTGTGCAATCAAACTTGCGTATGCCACTCCCGCAACACCTAAGTCGAAATAGAGTACGAACACCGCATCCAAGACAATGTTCAACACATTGCCAAACACTTGTGTGTAAAGGACTTCTTTGGCCTTCGCCTGCCCCATCAACCAACCGATAATGGTGTAGTTGAGCAGTACAAAAGGCGCGCCATAAATCAAAATACTGAAGTAGATATGTGCTTGCTCAGCCACGTTCGCTTCAGGCTCTATCACCCACATCGCACCTTGCCAGATGAGCGGTTGTATCAAGATAAAGATTAAGCCTACCAAACCAGACAACACAAATGGGCGCATCAAGCTGCCCGCTAGCTCAGAACGATTCCCTTTCCCCAATGCCATCGCACTTTGCCCTGTCGTGCTGACACGGAAAAAGCCAAACAACCAATACATGGTGTTCATGATGATGGTGCCGATCGCTACACCACCGATCAGTTCAGCGATGCCAAGCTGACCAATCACGGCTGTATCCACCGCGCCAAGCAGAGGCTGGGTAACCGTTGAGATGATGAAAGGGAAAGCGATTTTTAGATAATCTTTGTGGGTAATGGTCATATTCTAGCGAGTGATATTAAGAACTATTTGCAATTAGAACGGAATGCTATCGTTTAATCCGTACGTTGTCATCATTTACTGGGGTAAATTATCAACAAAACACCTTTATCTTAGTTCACCTGCATAGAATAGTTAGCAGCTATTGGTCGTGCTAATTTGTCTCAACAAAAGATCAAAGTCTGGTTCAACAAAACAGCACAACCATCGATTAGTAAAAACTCACGGGAAGGTAGAAGTCGAGCTCGAAAACTTCATCGGTGTTAAGAAAGTGATTCTGATGATAATGCACATAAGCTGGAGTCGAACGCTGCTTGAAGCCAGACGTAGGTAACCACTTTTCTAATACCATGCTGATCTGTGGGAGCAGTTCTCCATAACGACCATTGAGTCGAAACACCGCATGTAAACCGCCCGGAATCACCATCTGATTAACCACGCTGCGATACTTAATCGGTTCATTGATCGCGATACACGCCACGTAGCGACACTGATCCATCTCAACCCAAGCAGGGTTTGAGTGATGCAAACCAAATTGGCTCGAGAAATCGCGTTGTTCGGAGTTCGCCCACGCTTTCAATATCAGCCAAGCGTTGCGAATGGAGCGGTTATAACCCGTATGTCGAACATAGGCTGCCATGCGTTCAGGCACTTCAATGATCTTAGGTTCCGGTAGCACTCGCTGCGCGACATTCAAATAGCCCGCCGCTACTTCAGGATCTTTCAAGTAGGGCTTTTCGGCGATCTGTAAATCGTGTTTACGCCACTCACCTGGCGACATGTTAAAGGTCGCTTTAAACGCGCGGCTAAACGAAGACACCGAACTAAAACCACACTTACTGGCGATTTCTACCACCGAGGAGGTGGTATCGAACATCAACTGGTTGGCGGCATACTCCATTCGGGTGCGTCGAATGTATTGATGTAACGACTCCCCGACCACGCTTTTGAAGGTGCGATGAAAGTGCTGTTCAGAATAAGCTGCAATCTCCGAGAGCGCTTTTGCCGACAAAGGCTGGCTAATGTCTTGGTGAATATGGAACAGAACATCATTGATTCGAGATATGTGTTGACGCGACATCGTTTAAATAGCATAAATGGACATGTTTAAGAGCATAAACGGACACGCTTATTTTTACAATTGCCGTGTAATATCAAGCGATAGAATAAAAACGAAAAACGACGAGACACAACACATGGAAATCGCACAGTCATTACAACAGATTCAATCTTCATATATTCGAGAGATCCTCGCTGCCGCAAGCGATCCAAATGTCATTTCATTAGCCGGTGGCTTACCGGATGAGAAAACATTCCCTATCGATTTGATGAAGCCAACGCTAGAAAACCTAGCGAACATGCCTGAAGTTTTCCAATACGGTTCGACTGCGGGTTACGGCCCGTTGCTTGAGCACCTTACGCAAAGCTACCAATTGCCAGAGACTCACACAGCAATGATCTGTACTGGTTCTCAGCAAGGTTTGGATTTGATTGCACGTGCGTATGTTGATCCGAATGATGTGGTTGTGATGGAAGCGCCAAGCTACCTAGGTGCGATGCAGGTGTTTGGTTTGGTTCAAGCGAACATTGTGACTGTGTCTCAAACAGAATTTGGCCCGAACCTAGATGAACTAGAAACGTGCTTTGAACAGCAGTCGCCAAAGATGTTCTATGCCGTACCTGATTTCCATAACCCAACTGGCGTTTGCTGGACAACAGAAACTCGTCAAAAAGTAGCTGAGCTGTGTATCAAATACAACGTGGCATTCATTGAAGATGCACCATACCGTGAGCTACGTTTCACAGGTACAGAACTGCCGTTAGTTTCTTCGTTCTGCCCTGACAACTCTATCGTTCTTCGTTCATTCTCTAAAATTGCATCGCCAGGTTTACGTATTGGTGCGGTAACAGGTAAGCGCAGCTACCTTGAGCCACTGATCAAAGTGAAACAAGGCGCTGACTTACACTCAAGTGTACCTATGCAAGCGCTGCTTGTCGGTCTTCTAAAACATGAAGACTTCAACGTACATATGGAAAACATTCGCACACTGTACAAGTCTCGTTATGAAGTGTTATTTTCAGAACTAGAAAAAAAACTGCCTGCAGATTGCGTGTTAAAAGCCGTAGATGGCGGGATGTTCATTTGGGTTGAAATCCCAGAGTGTGACACCTTTGAACTGGCTAAAACTCTACTCTCCAATGGTGTGGCGGTTGTACCAAGCCCAGTATTCTATCCAAAGGCCGATGAAGCAAAAGCCGCACTGCGCTTAAACTTCACCAACGCCAACCCAGAAGAATTGACGGAAGCGGTGAAACGCTTAGCGGAAGTACTGAACCAAGCGTAATCGCCGATTAAGTAAAACGGACTAGATACCAAGGCCCTGCTGTATTTTTACAGCAGGGCCTTTTTGGTTTGGGAATACATGTCGTAATTCGAACCAGATAAAACGGTTTCATTGCATTTCTTAGTCTATAAACCACACAAACAGAAATGATAAATAGCCCTACTTTTGGTTGGTTTTTGTCCTTCCTTGGCTTGGTTATACTGCGGCGGATTTTAATAAGCCAATATGGGCAAACCTGAGTGAATCAAACTCAGTCTGTATCATAAAAGGCAACCGCTCTGGATTTACGTTCCAGCTCGCAGAAAGGAAAAACCATGTCTCAATATGTTGTATGTGCTCTGTATAAATTCGTAGCACTTGATGATTACCAAGAAATTCGCCAGCCACTCACTGACGTGTTAGAAGCCAACCAAATCCGCGGTACTTTGTTACTTGCGAGTGAAGGTATCAACGGCACCGTTGCAGGTAAGCGCGAATCTATCGACGCTCTTCTTAAATGGTTCAAACAAGATTCTCGTTTGGCTGATGTGGTTTACAAAGAGTCGTTCAACGAAGAACAACCATTCAACCGCACCAAGGTTAAGCTTAAGAAAGAGATCGTAACCATGGGTGTTGAAGGCATCGACCCACGCCACGTTGTCGGCACTTACGTGAAACCAAACGAATGGAATGCGCTGATTTCTGATCCTGATGTGATTCTGGTTGATACTCGTAACGACTACGAAGTCGATATCGGTACATTCAAAAATGCTGTAAACCCAAACACAGAAACCTTCCGTGAATTCCCTCAATACGTTGAAGAAAATCTCGATCCTAAGAAACACAAGAAAGTCGCGATGTTCTGTACTGGCGGTATTCGTTGCGAAAAATCAACAGCCTACATGAAAGAGCAAGGCTTTGATGAGGTTTACCACCTTGAAGGCGGCATTCTTAAGTACCTAGAAGAAGTACCAGAAGAAGAGAGCATGTGGGAAGGCGACTGCTACGTATTTGACGGTCGTGTTGCAGTTAACCACCAGCTAGAAAAGAGCGGTTACGATGTGTGTAACGCTTGTCGTCTGCCAATCACTGACGAAGACAAAGCCTCTGAGCACTTCGAGAAAGGCGTAAGCTGCCCTAAGTGTGTTGATAAGCACAGCTACGAGCAGAAAGCCCGTTTCCGCGAACGTGAAAAGCAAGTTCAACTGTCGAATGCTCGTGGCGAAACCCACGTAGGTGGCGATGCTGCTCACCTTATCGATCAACGTAAGAAAGAGAAGCTAGCACACAAAGAGCAGCAACGCTCTGGTAAGAAAGCGAAGTAAGCTTTCTGCTTTCAACACACATAGTTCTAAACATGTAACGACAAATAGTTAGCTATATACATACAAAAGGGCGCAAGTTCGAAGATAATTCCTCGAGTTTGAGCCCTTTTTTGATCGCTTTACGGCTTTGTGTTTTGAACCACATTTCTTTCGAAAAATTACTTCTATACTGTCAGGGCGTGTTGACCTTCCGCGGTTGGATTTTGTTCGAGATAAAAGCGTTTTAATCGCGGCGAGGGAGAAGTAGCCTAGTCATTCTAAGCAAATCTCCCTTAACAAAGAGTAAAACGCTTTTAGCCGAACCCTTCGGGCAGCGTTTGCTGGTTATTTCTACTACGTTATCGGCCTCTCATGTAGGCTAGCTACACATCAAAGCCTCTGCCTTGTAGAAATACCCAGCAATTCGCCGCAAAAACAAGCTCGAAAGATCAACACGCCCTAAAAATCCGACTAGAGAGGAAGTGCCAATGCTCAATGAAAACCATGCCTTTATCTTAGATTTCCCAGATCTTAAATTAGACATTGTTCAGCTCAACCACGACGACGAAAAATTCAAAGCAGACATGCAGAAATACCACCAACTCGACTACGACATCCGTCAGCTAGAAATCTCTGGCAGCCCTATCGATGACGACAGCATGCACAATCTCAAAGTTGAACGCATGGCGCTAAAAGACTCGCTGCACAAACAGCTCACGCGCCATCACGCACTTAAGATCGTATAGAAAAATCAGTCCAAGACTTTATTCTAAGCCATGCATCACGCATGGCTTTTTGGTTTCATCACATCGCAAATCTAAGCTAATTAGGCTTCTTCAATTATGTTACTGTTTGCTTATTCAAAGGCGTTTGATAAGGAAGTGGACACTGTGGCAAGACAAGAAGAAAATATACAATTCCAGCTCGTTTCAAATCATGAATTCGAAGAACTATTTGCGTGTGTGAAACAAGGTATATTCATACACGTAGATGATGTTTTCGGTTGGGATGACGACTTCCAACGTCAACGGCTTTTAAACGATTACTACCCCTCTTGGTTTCATTGGGTATACCTAGGAAAACAAAGGGTTGGACTTGTGTGTTTTAAGCCTTATGACAACGCATACCATGTTCATCTGCTGATCATTTTCCCTCAATATCAAGGCCGCTCACTTGGCAAGCAAGTCATGACTCTCATACATAAGAGAGCCATGGAAGAGCAACTAAGCCAAGTCACTCTATCGAGCTTTAGAAGTAACACTCGCGCCATTCGCTTTTATCAGTCACTTGGCTACCGAGTTGTTGATGAAGAAGATGATGATTTTATGGGATTGGCTCTCAGCCTCGCTAACCATAGAGAAAATACAGATAGCGAGTAGATAGAGAGCGTTTACTTTAGCGCGCGCTTGAAATATCTAATTTCTCAATCAACGACGGAAAACCCCAACCGTTCTCACCTTCGACCACAGGTTCTCCGGTCAAATACTCAAACAGCGTTGGCGCTAAAGATCCATTAGCTTCGATTTTCAATTTCTGAGAGTTATCGCCAATTGGCACTCCCCAGAATCCGATGAAAGCATCTTTCTCTAAGTAATCCTCACCAGCATGACGCCCCGGTACCTTGGTGTTGTAGCCAATTCCCGCTTTAGGGAACAAGTTAACCGTGCCAGCCCTATCTTCAAGGTAGATATTAGCCAGTTGATTCACTGAATCTGGTCGAGGTGTTGGTTGCGTCAATGAAGTCCACTCAGCACTGCTACACCACGTTGTCACATCCGCCTTAACCGCTCGGTTAATACATTTTTCGACCAATTGAGAATACTGTGCAAAGTCGGCTTCGCTTGGTGATGCTAGGTATGGATTTAACCTTTGCGTATTGAGCAAAATCGGCGCTCGGTTGTCTTCCAATGACTCATAGAAAAGCTTGTCACCTTCACGTGTGATCAATTCATCGACCCGTTTTAAATCACGGTTGCCAATCACACGAACAGCGCAGCGTTGTTGATCACATTCGCTTTCTCTTACGACCATATAATCAAGACTTTCAGGCAAGCGCTGCGCTATCTGATTAATGACGTCTATGTTCTGACCATCTGGCGCTGCAATCGGAGACCACTGCGTGAGTTCTTGGTAAACCGGTTGAACCTGCCACCCTTGCGTCGAATTAAAGAAGTCCATCATGAAGTTACCACCAGCAGTCGAGGCGACCACTACATCCAATTCTTTCGAGCTTGGGTAACTTAGAGCATTGGTAATTTTAGGCCCTTCACCCTCGTCTGAAGATATCTTCTTAACCATAACTGGATACGCTAGCTCTGCTTGTAAGCCTTCAAATACCTGCTTTTCGGGATTGAGCGCGTAGAACACCGGCGTTAAACCATGATCCCCTGCCATGCCCCACAGCGTTTTATCGTAAACGCCGGCACTGCGATAGGTCGCTTCAATCTGGCGAATCCAATAGTCCAGTCGATTGAGCTCTCCAGTCGGCATCAGAATTTCGTCACTAAAAGGGCCGGTAAAGTGTGCGAAGTGATCCGGCCATGGGTTATAAACCAAGGTGTAGTCTGGCATCCCTTTTCCATCTAACTCGGCAAACTGAGTGATAGACTGTTTAACCAGAGCTCTCTTTGAAAACTTAGTGAAAAAATCAAAGCCAGATATAGACTGATACGCTTCAATATCTTCAATCAAGGCTTGACGCTTTTCTTGCAAAACCACTTCGACTTCTGAACGTTCTTGAAGCTCTTTCACGCAACGTTTCTCACCATAATCACGCAGTGACTCACCCAAACCTAGGTTTACTAACCCATCGTAAGTGGTGTGAGCATTCCAATCATATTGAGCGTTGCAGTTCAGCGTTTTAAGGTAATCAAGGCGGTCAAACATGGTTTGAACCTTGTTGTCTGCCATCAACACATCTAACTGCAGGGCATCATTACCAAAGAAGTAATACGCTCGGTCGATCTCTCGGTCGACAAAGTGGAAATTAGGGATGCCCGTACCACCGTTACCAGACACTTTTGCGCCCGTTTTAATGATAGGTAGGTTACGTACGCTGATTGTGGGAGTTGACGAGATACCCACTCGGCTAATATTGTCTCGATGCTCTTGATAGAGATTTTTGAAGAACGGAAGGTAATTCGGATCACGGTAGGTTTGTTCTGATAGAACTTCCATGAACCGAACCTGCTGTTGGTGCTCAGGCTCAATCACCGTTTCTAACTGAGGTTTGTACTGCGCTCGTTTTTTATGATTTTGGTAAGCCACTGAGATGAAAGGCGCATTCTCATCTACCAAACCTTCGATCAATCCTTGCTGTAAACCATCGACGGTCACTTGGACCGCAAAACGTTTGTGCTGTTGGGATTCTAAGAATTGTATTAGCGCATCAGGCTGGTCACTGAACGCTTGTTGCATCCAATCATCGAGCGCTTCTGCACGTTCTTCTTTAAACACAAACTGTCGGTAGGCTTTCAGCAAGTTTAAGCGCACAAAATCAATAAGCGTGATGGTAAGAGCTTGTGCTTTGTTATTCGGCTTATCAGCGTTTTCTGGTTTACCATCTTCTGCAATCGCCAACATTGCAGACTTCATGTCGCCGTCATCCATTCCCAATGCCGCTTTACCGATCAAATCAACAATGATCGGTTGAATCTGAGCGATGATCGCTAGATCTTCAGGGCTATTGGTTAAGTATGTGTAATTCGCAGGGAGCGTGTCCATATCCTGCCAAACACCAATTTCGAATAACGCATCGTAGATAACCACCATGTTAGCAATGAACTGCTCATCGATACGAATACCTTCATGATGTCCCGTTGCTTCAGTCGAGGTATCTGGCTCGTGATGCTCTGAGGTTGGCTTATCTCCAACATGATAGAGGCTATGTTCAAAGCCCTTTAGCGCCTGCTTATCATAAACCGTCGACAAGTAAGATTTGAACACATCTTCACTGTCCAAGCCTGAATAGCGGTCGTAATAACTATAGAGAAAATAACCCAGAGGAATTGAGTACGTCGGGTTAGATAACTGAGCAACGACTCTGGCTTTTGTTTTGACATCTAAAGGGAGAGCGAGAATATACGCATCTAATGTAACGCCACCAATCGTGAAAAGAGCTGCATCACGAGTGAGTTTGGCAGAATAACTTAGGCTTGAAAGCACCTGATTTTTCAACACTTCACTGGAGCTAAAAACGCCACCAATGACGGGCGTTGTTGATATATCAGCGGCACTCGGAGCTGACGCAACCACCAACGATAAGACACTGAATAAACTGGCGTAACTGCGAACGTGAGAATAAGAACTCATCAAATTTCCTTTAGATCAACACACTTCTATAAATGCAGTGTATTGTTTCAGTTTGCATTTATTAGTCAACCTATGAAAACGTTTGTTTTCTGATTCGAAGAGCTCGAATACTCTTACAATCGCTTACCGCTACCGTCTTCCCACATCACTTCGCATTCGTCTTTAATGGCCGCTTTCAATAGTTCAACTAACGGGAAAGCTCGGCTACCGATATTAACAGGCGCTTCAACAACTGCTTCTTCACTGTCATCATCGGCATTTTCTTGCTCTACCAGCTTGCTCTGCTCAGCGGCGATCGCAGCACGCAAATTGCTTAACGCTTGAGAAACCTCTGATGCATCAATTGCTCCTGGGATAGTGCCACTATGTCCGAGCATCTTAATGAACTGAAGACCGACTTCACCAAACATCGTGACGCTAGCATGAGCTTTGCAACTAAAGGTAATTAACATTATGAGCCTCTCCTAATTTAGGTATCTATAAACATTAGCTACCCACAGACTATGTTGAGTAACACTTTGGAAAGCAAGTAGATAATAGCCAACTCAATTCTGGCAACTATAACTTTAATTGTCTCACTCACGGACATCCCTGCACCGTTAGTGACGCACATCACTATTTATTGTGAACCACTTATTATTTAAATATGAAACCTTGATAGTAGTCACACTAAAAAGATCACTAACACTCTGCTATCACTTTTATTTAATCTACTATTAACACCAATTATCGAAATCTTTGGCACAAATCACATGAAAAGGCTCGTCGGCAGACACCTAGAAGAAATGGCGGACATACGATCCACTCGCAAGCAAAAAATTGTCCACTCCTTTTCACTGGCTGCCGCTGCGTTATTCACATTCTACACTTGGGCTTACTTCCAAGGTCAGCATTACACGCTGTCAATTTTCGAATTGTGTTTTGCACTTATCGCTATCTCCAATGCATATTACGCAAAAAAAGTCATTACCCCTGAATATTCCGAATTGATTCTGAGCGGTGTTCTGCTAGTTCAAGGGGTCATTCTATTCTTGTACAGTCACGCCATTCCGGAGCGGACACTTTGGCTCTACCCGATTCTGGCTGCCGTCATTTTCATAAACGATTTCAGAATTGGCATTATATTCAGCACCTCATTTTGTGTATTTATCAGCACCTTAATTACAGCCATACCTAGCAGCTTTTCTTTACCTTTTAGCAGCTCACACCGGTTTATTCTTAGCTTGTTTACAATGAGCTTGGTATGTCACACATCAGCTTATTACTACACAAAAGCCGTCAGCTATATTCAACGTCTATACAAAGAAGGGATTGAAGATCTGGCCTATAGAGATCAGCTAACGGGCTTGGCAAACCGTTGGAGTTTTGAACGCTGGGCAACAGAAAAGCTTGCAACAGTGGATAGTGATAGATCTCTGACTGCCTTAGTGTTTTTAGACATAGATGACTTTAAAGGCATTAACGATAGCTACGGACATGACGTCGGAGACAGTGTCCTGCAGCATTTTGCGAACCGTTTAAGCAACAACATCCGAACCAGAGATAGGGTAAGCCATGAATACGATTATTCGATTGCGCGCTTTGCTGGAGATGAGTTTGTTTTGATGCTCTATGATGTGCCAACTCGTAAAGATCTAGACGGTATTTTAGATCGGATTTGTGGGCTATTCGAAAGTGGTTGCCAGACAAACGAGAGAATCAAGGAATTGACACTCAGTGTTGGGGTTTCGTTGTACCCGCAAGATGCCACAGAATTACATGAGCTGACGAGATGTGCTGATAAAGCGATGTATGTTGCCAAACATTCAGGAAAAAACCGATACGCTTATTATCACGACAATCCCGTATCAACCTTGATAGAAGAACTACCGACGAATCTAGCGTTCTCAAAATCGGAATCATCTGAGCTTGAAGGTTGTCTTGAAGCGAAGGTCGAAGGGAGCAATGTTACGTTATTAAAAACGCGCCCACGCTAGCCTGCCATATACATGGCCCATAAACTCACTAAGCCAATAACAATAATCCAAACGACTTGTCGTACTAAGTTTCGGTTTTCGTTCTTAGATTTAGCAACCGTTTTGAAAGCGGCTTGCTTGGCCGAGTGTATAAAAGGCTCATCTGCCTGGTGCTTTCTAACACGGCGCTTAACCGCTTTATTCGCAACCTCTGTAAAACGCTGACCTTGCTCCGTTGTAAAATCGTTATCAAAGCCCATCCGACCTTGCCTTTCGCCATGTTTTTGCTGTACTGCCATAGCGGCCTCCTTGGCGGTCTGCTCTCTATTCAAGTATAGACATAATTTCATATTCTTACCTGTTCAAAATTTTCGAATAAGTCACTCAACACTGTGCCATCTTCTTTTTAAATCAAATTACATAAACTACAGCTATTCAAGTTTATGAGGATTTCAAAATGACGAGTGTAAGAGCGGTAGATCATGTGATTGCAGCACACGCTACCTCCGATGGTGATGGCGTAAAAATACAAAGACTCGCTGGTTTCAATAACACGCGTTTCTCTCCATTTTTGATGATTGATGAACTTAAGTCGGATGAAAGCAAAGATTATGTTGGCGGCTTTCCTCTACACCCTCACCGTGGGATAGAAACGCTCACTTACATGCTACAAGGTCATTTCCAGCACAAAGACCACATGGGGAATGTTGGAGAGCTACGCAGCGGTGGCGCACAGTGGATGGCCGCGGGGCGTGGTGTGATTCACAGCGAAATGCCAATGATGGAAGAAGGCGCACTGCATGGTTTTCAAATTTGGATAAACCAACCTGCGTCAAACAAAATGCAGCCAGCGCAATATCACGACTTCCAAAATGAAAGCATTGCAGAACACCAAAGTGAACAAAGTGGTTTGTTGAGAGTGATAGCCGGTGGGTTTGAACTGCATAACCAAACTAACGATGATTCAGAGGCTTTACGAACGCAAGGCCCACTGCAACAAACAGGTGTGCCGTTAAGCGTAGCGGATTGGCGATCTCATTCTGGGCAAAAAATAACATTAGGGACAAATGTTAATCACAATGCCATGACTTACGTGTACCGAGGCAGTATTAAGATCAGTGGTAAAGTCATCAACCAAGGTCAACTTGCGTTACTCACTAAAGCTGACTTGCTGTCTTTGGGTAGCTTAAAAGATTCAGGTGTACTGATTTTTTCTGGTGAACCGATTAACGAACCTGTTGTGCACTATGGTCCGTTCGTCATGAATTCGATGGAAGAGATTGAACAGACGATTCAGGATTACAACAACGGCGTATTTGAGACTTACTGATTTACAGATGCTGTCTTTGCGCTTAGCGTTTTTCGCTTTGAATTAAAGATTGAAAATTGAAAATTGAAGAGATTTTGCAACGAACAATAAATTTTGGTCATCCATTTGATGACTGCAAAAACAAGTGACACTATCCACTGCCGGTTACTATCACTTATTTAACCACGCTTTGAGAGCGTGGTTTTTTCTTATTGGTCAGTCAGAGACTAATTTACAGGTACTCACACAGGTAAGCTGTCGCTTCTTTGACCTGTAGATCAAATGACGAGTCACCCGCAACGTCAAAAGACTCACCAGATTGGTATGTCGTCCAGTCATCATCGCCAACACGCTTTACAACCAAAGCACCTTTAACAACAGTCATCTTTTCCGGAGCTGCGGTACCGAATGTGTATTCACCAGCGGCCATCACACCAACACTTACGTCAGCACCAGACTGGTTAAACGCTAACGACTTAACGCCACCTTCAAAATATGTGTTTTCTTTAATCATTGTACTTCCTTGTTATCTCAAAATTGCAATTATTGGGCTCAACGAATAAGCCTATGCGTAAATTTAGGTGATAATTGTTTTAACCAATTCGAGACTGTCCTACAAGAAATAAATGCACATAGCTTAGGATCTGTTGGCAAAAAATCACTGATGGAGTTCGAGTCAACGGAACATTCGATCCTGCTTCTAACTTTTATAAGAACCTTTGCAACCTATCGTTTTATTTTATAGAATCATCACCAGTATGAGTAACTAAAATGAAGAGATAATGGCTAAAAATACCACGAAAAGCAGCGATATATTGGCCAACTCGTTACTCTACGCCTTCTTAATGGCTGGCTTTATACTTACTCTCACTGTTGGCTATTTCGGCTACCAAGCCTATCAACAATCTGTAAGCCCAAGTAACGTCCATGGCACATGGATCGAGATTGGTGCTCCTCCTTACAAAACCGATATTCTTACACTTTCCGATGATGGTGTGATGATGAACTATCGTTTCATCAGTACCTCGTTTGATTTTGATGGTCAAGATGTCACGATCAACACAGGCTCAGGCCCAACGGTTTATACCATTAGCGGTACCTACGACTCACCTCGTTTAAAGCGCTTAGTACCTAACACACCATCCAAGCAATTCATTAAAGAAGGTTATGAAGATACTGCAACGGGTGATACTCAAGGCCTCATGCAGCAACGACGCACAGTATTAGCTGAGCAATTCAAAAAGTAGCACTTTCAACAACACTCGATGTAACAACACCCTTTGCATCAATATTCCCCACATTCTCCAAGCCCTCGTTTGACGAGCTTCAACTTGTGATACTGCTTCAGTTCGCGATATTTTCTTATAGCTTGCCGCACTTTTTCATCACTTCATGTCGTGTAATTTCACTTATGAGACTTTCCTTCTGAGTGAGGTTTTATTTTATAAAACATGGACTCAGCATCTCATTCATTCAGCAACAGAATTGTAACAAGATACAATTTTTTAGTTGTCCATCGAAAACGGATTTATTTTCAATCATGAAATTAAAACTCTCTCGAATACTGACGGGGAAGCTCCTTCAAAACTAACGGGAGCCGCTTATAGGACCACTTGGTTCTAAACCTTCAAGGAATGAGAGAAATAGTATGATTCGTATAAACACCTGTGCTGCGAGTATTGCTCTAGCGCTATCTGGTACAGCATTGGCCGCGCCAACAGCACCTAGCATCGACATGTACGGTTCCAACAACCTACAGTTTTCTAAAATTGAGCTCGCGATGGAAACAACCTCTGGCTACAACCAGATGGTTAAATATCACGACAAAGCAAAGGTCGACGTTAAATTTAACCAGTGGAGCGGAACGTCAGGAAACACCTACAACATCTACTTTGACGGCGTTAAAGTTGCAACAGGCCCAATTACTGGCAGCCAAACCACAGCTTCATTCGAATACGGCCAAGGCGGCTTATTTGAGATGAAAATCGAAGCGTGTGATGAAACAGGCTGTGCCAAGAGTGCACCCGCTCAGATCACCATCGCCGATACCGATGGCTCACACTTAGCACCTCTTGCTATGAACATTGACCCGAACAACAAGTCATACAATACAGATCCAAACACCGTAGTAGGTACTTACTTTGTAGAGTGGGGCATCTATGGTCGTGATTACACGGTGGATAACCTACCCGCAGATAACTTGACCCATATCCTTTATGGCTTCATCCCAATTTGTGGTCCTAACGAATCAGTAAAATCAGTGGGCGGAAACAGCTATAACGCCTTAATGACGGCATGTCAGGGCGTTAATGATTACGAAGTGGTGATTCATGACCCTTGGGCGGCTTTCCAAAAGAGTTTCCCTCAAGCCGGTCACGAATACAGCTCACCTATCAAGGGTAACTACGCAATGATGATGGCGCTAAAACAGCGCAATCCAGATTTGAAGATCATCCCATCGATTGGTGGCTGGACGCTGTCTGACCCGTTCTTCGATTTCACTGCTAAAGCCAACCGTGACACCTTCGTCGCATCGGTTAAGAAATTCCTTAACACATGGAAATTCTACGACGGTGTAGATATCGACTGGGAATTCCCTGGTGGAGGAGGTGCTGCGCCAAATCTTGGTGACCCCGTGAATGATGGCCCAGCTTATATTGCACTGATGGCAGAGCTTCGCACTATGCTTGATCAACTAGAAGCCGAAAACGGCCGCACTTACGAGCTAACGTCTGCGATTGGTGTCGGTCACGACAAGATCGAAGACGTGAACTACGGCGAGGCTATCCAGTACATGGATTACATCTTTGCAATGACTTACGACTTCTACGGCGGTTGGAACAACGTTTTAGGTCACCAAACAGCACTCAACTGCGGTAACTTCATGCGCCCAGGTCAATGTGATGGCACAGGCCTTGATGAAAATGGCGAACAGTACACTGGCCCAGCCTACACTACAGACAACGGCATCCAATTACTTCTTGCGCAAGGCGTTCCAGCGAACAAACTTGTGGTTGGTACAGCAATGTACGGTCGTGGTTGGGAGGGCGTATTACCCTCATCACTTTCAGATCCTAGCGATCCAATGACAGGCGTGGGTAATGGCAAACTGACCGGCAGCTCTGCGCAAGGCGTATGGGAAGATGGCGTTATTGACTACAAAGGCATAAAAGCGAACATGCTTGGTGCAAACAACCAAGGCATCAACGGCTTTGAATATGGCTACGACGAAATGGCAGAAGCGCCTTACGTTTGGAACCGTACTTCAGGCAAGTTGATCACATTTGATGATGACCGCTCAGTAAAAGCAAAAGGTGCATACGTTCGTAGCCTTGGCCTTGCGGGTCTATTCTCTTGGGAAATTGATGCGGATAACGGCGATATCCTAAATGCGATGCATGAAGGTCTAGCAGGTGGTACGACAGATCCTGTCAACCGTAAACCAACGGCAGCTGCGGGCGCAGACCTATCGGTTGAAGGCCCTGCTTCTGTTTCTCTAGATGGCAGCGCTTCAAAAGACAGCGACGGTACAATTGCGAGCTATGCTTGGTCACAAGTAAGCGGTACGGCGGTAACGCTAGCCAGCGCGAATGCGGCTGTTGCTAGTTTCGATGTGGTTGAAGTAGCACAGCAAGAAACGCTGACCTTTAGCCTAACCGTGACTGACAACGAAGGGGCTACTTCAACTGACACCGTTGTGGTCACGGTAAACCCTAAGAACACAGGCCCAGTCAATACCGCTCCGGTAGCAGTGGCTACGGCTCCTTCTGAAGTCAATGCGGGTGACGTTGTTGTGGTTGATGCTTCGGCTTCGAGCGATGCGGATCAAGACACATTAACCTTCACGTGGGATTTACCAGCAGGTATTAACGCAACAGTACAAGGCGCTTCAGTAAGCTTTGTTGCGGCAGAATACACGCAAGATACGGTTCTGAACTTCTCTGTGACAGTCAGTGATGGTACAGAGACATCAGTCGCGGCTACTTCAGTGAAAGTTCTTAAGAAAACCACAGGCGGTGGCACGTGCACTAACGCTTGGGATTCAAGTGCGATCTACAATGGCGGTGATCAAGTGACTCAAGGTGGTAAGGTTTGGGAAGCGAAATGGTGGACAACAGGTGAAGATCCAACAACGACAGGCCAGTGGGGCGTGTGGAAAGAGATCGGCCCTGCAAGCTGTGCAAGCTAAAAATAGGATTTAGCTCAACGCTAACTAAGTGTCGACTAAACACCTAAAAACAAGGCCAACCAGATAATATCTGGTTGGCCTTTTTAGTGTTTGTTTTCTTAATTGGCGTTCTACTTGCTTGCGCTCGTTATACCAATCACAGTAAGCAAGTGTTCAAAAATAGCGCAGGAAAAAAGCTTGAGAACAAGGCTGCTCTTTTCAATAAATAGTTTCGATAAGTAGTTATTCTACAATCAAAAAATCTAACGACGTTATCGAGATTTTTAACAAGCTAGGGTGAACAGTTATTTACTACGATTGGTATTAGACTTAGCCAATCAAGTTATCAAAGCTCTCAAATACTTGTGGGCACTTCATCACTCGTCCGTGACCTTGGCCTTGAGTGGCAATCAAGGTGACGCGGTCCATTTCATTGGCAGCGCGCTGAGACACATCAAACTTAGTAAACTTGTCTTGTTCATCATGAACAATGATCGTTTGAGATTCACGAAGCGCCAGTTTTCCATAGGGATCAACAGACTGAATTGGGTAGTTAAACTGCTCTTCTACTTCTCCGACTACCGCTTCAAACAGCTTCATTGAATAACCAGAACGCGCAACGCTGCCAAATAGGTTTTCTAGATAATCCAATACAGGTGCAATCAGCAATAACGGCTTGTTTTCCAATTTAACATGCTTACATTCCAATGCAGAAGCGGTACCCATGCTGTGACCGACCAAACCTGCTACCTCTCCCACTGAATCGAGAATGGCTTCAAGACCGTTCACAAACGCAGGGATATGACCATGTACCCCATCGCTACCACCATGAGCAGGATGATCGTAAGCTAGAGCCGTAAAACCTTTAGCAGCAATGTGCTCCATTAAAGGGAAAAACTGACTCGCGGTGCCAGACCAGCCATGAGTCAGTACCCAAACTGGCCCCGTACCCAAAGAATACGTTTTTAAGACGCCATCACGACCTTTGATTTCACTCTTGATAAGCCCTTGCGGATCGGCATTTTTCTGCTCGGTACGCATTGGAGTGAGCAGCAGTTTACGCGCAGTTTTCTTTGCATGACTTGGCGCTAAAATGTAGTGCAGACTGGTTGTTGCGCCAATTAAGCTTCTCTTGAAGCTAAACTTGTTCGATGTATTAAAATAAATTTTGTCACTCATGACCGTTCCTTATGTCGCCATATTCACTGGCGGGTCGAGCTCGGCCCTAAAAATCGAACGACCGTGCTATTTGTTGATATAAAAAATGACGCTGCTACTTATAGACGTTTATCGTAGCTTTCCGCCATTTCTCTTAAAATTATTTGTCACTGTTTCCTAGCTTAACTTACCTAAGCAATGCTCCGCTTAAAAACGAATTAAGCGACTTTCCAGCTAGCGATTAAGCGCCCTACGCCACTCCAAAAGTGGGTATGGCTCGCTTGTTGGCCTCGTAACGAGTAGAACAAGTTCGCGCTCAAATAAAGCCCATACAATTCAAAGGTAGCCTGCTTCGGGTCTAAATTGGCTCTGAACTGTTTGCTCTCAACCGCTTTTGCTACCTGAATCGTCAAGTAATCAATCCACACTGAAATGGTTTTCTGCAGTGCTTTCTGAATCACAGAGGTTTCGCTGCCTGCATCTTTCCAAGCATCAATAAACATGCAGCTGCCTTGGAACGAGTGGTTCCAGCCCAGCCAGTTATCGAGCAGTTGTTTAAGCTTGGCTTCAATATCAGCATCCCCCAGCTCTCTTGCGGGAATAATGACTCTTTCAGTGAATATGGCGTTGGAGTACTCGAGTACAGAGAGTTGCAGGTTCTCTTTAGAGTTGAAGTGTGCAAACAAGCCACTCTTAGACATGCCACACTGCTTGGCTAACTCGCCAATCGTCAAACTCTCAAGCCCATTCTCACTCGCAAGCGCGAATGCATGGCTCAAAATATACTCTTTGGTTATCTTTCCTTTGCTCATTATTCACCAATAATAAATCTCATGCTTTATTTTTAGCACGTTCGTTCTTTTTTTCAATTTTTATTTGCAAAACACTTATTTTGTTTTCTCTGATGTCAGAAACTGTGGAAAAATGCGACAGTATTCAAAAGAAATTGAAATCGACTAACAAAGGAAAAAAAATGAACACACTTTGGGAACAGTTTGCGTTTTCGGCGTCAGTAACAGGCCCTATCTGTTTAATGCTGTTTCTTGGTGTGATGCTTAAGCGGATCGGCTTAATCAATGACAATTTCATTGATGTCGCATCTAAGGTGGTATTTCAAGTCACCCTACCCGCGATGCTATTTCTTAGTATTGTTCAATCAAATCACAATTTTTCAGCCAGTAGCGCACTAGTTGCTTTTGGCGTCATCGCTAACTTTGTGTTTTTCTTGTTCACGATTTTCTCAACCAAACTAGTATTCAAAGGTTCGAAAGATCAAGGTGTGATTGTCCAAGGTGGATTCCGCGCTAATACCGCGATCATCGGCCTCGCCTATGTGGCTAATATCTATGGTAACCAAGGCGTAGCATTGGCTGCTATCTATGTCGCATCCCTGACCGTGCTGTATAACATTCAAGCCGTAATTGCACTGACACCCAAAGGCGAAGACACTGGCGCGAAAGCCATTAAAGTGATCGCCAAGTCGATAACCAAAAACCCGTTGATCATCGCTATTTTCTTAGCGGTCATCTTCTATGCGCTTTCGATTCCTATCCCCAAAATGGTCACTGACGCTGGTCAATACTTTGCCAATATGACTCTGCCTTTGGCTCTGCTGTGTACTGGTGGCTCGCTAGATATCAGCTCGCTTAAACAAGAAAAGTTATCGACGTGGTTCGCCTCTAGCTACAAGTTAATTGCCTCACCTTTACTGACTACACTGGCTGGGTGGTACTTAGGATTTGAAGGGCTCGATCTCGGGCTTATTTTCTTGATGAGCGCAGCACCAACGGCAGCAGCAAGCTATGTTATGGCGCGTGCGATGGGAGGAAACTCAACACTCGCGGCTAACATCATCGCCCTTACTACTGTCGTTTCGCTTATCACTTGCACACTTGGCATATTTGCATTAACTGCAATGGATTTAATATAGCTGCGACAGGCTTCAAAAAATCAATATAAGCCTTAAATCAAAGGCCTCCAGCTTTGATTTAGGACTAACTGATTCCGCATAAAGACTGTTAGATTTTACGAAATTTTTCTTAGAGATCTGATATGTCTTCCGTTCAACATACGCCTTCACAACGCATCGCCAGTATCGAGTTAGGTCGAGTGATTGCTATCTTGGCGATCATTGGCTTACACGGCCAGATGGCACTCACTTATTGGCAAATAGATGAAGTGCCTTGGATCGGTTATGTGCTCAACCAAACCGCTCGTTTTGCCGTGCCTCTGTTCTTCCTTATTTCAGGCTATCTGATCCAACCTAAGCTCACAGCATCGCCTTGGACAACCTTCATCAATTACTCTAAACCACTACTTAAAGTTTGGTTGGCATGGAGCATCATTTGCTTAGTGATGCCATTCAATCTCGCGAAAGTAGAAGAATTTGGCTATCTAGGTGAACGTGAAGGCTATTGGGGTTTCTTAATGAATACCCCACTCAACTCTTTCTTAGAGGGTGGGTTGGTACATTTATGGTTCATTCCCTCCCTTGTGTGCGCGGTTTTGATCATCGCCTTAATGGTAGAGATGAAACTCGATAAGCTTCTACTACCGGTGGCCATTCTGCTTTACGTCTATGGTGTATTAGCGGGTAGCTACACAAGCTTAACCGACCTTAGTGCCCCTTTCTTCACTCGTAACGGTCCGTTCTTCAGCACGTTAATGGTGACCTTAGGTTTCCTCATTCGTCAGCATCAATGGAAAGTGTCCTCTGCCAAAGCATTAGGGTTATTGGCGTTAGGCATGATCATCCACTTTGCCGAAGCGGCATGGTTAACTCAATTTGATATCGCCTTTAATATTCACGATTTCTTATTTGGTACGGCTTTGTGGGGGATTGGTGTGTTTATGTGGCTTCTGGCTAATCCAAACATCGGCGATTACGCATGGCTTCGCGCTATCTCGAATCGTATGCTAGGTATCTACGTTTGCCATTTGCTGATCATTATCGTGTTGTTCAATATCTGTGGAATATTGGGCATCACTGAACTCGCTAAAGATATCACCGTGTTCTTCGGCACCTTTATCCTCAGTTTTATATTGATCGCTGGTATAGAAAAAACGCCACTGCGCCACTGGTTACTTCGTTAGTACTCATCTAGCTAACGACACATTACAGGCCTTGTGACAAACCTCTGTCTGTAATTTTCCTTGCTACAACATTCTTTTGTGTAACGAGGTTCGCCTTGCCAGTGAAAGCACTAACTCGCTTTCACTGGCAGCCTTAAGCTTCAACATGCCTTTTCCACTTATGCGTTACTCTCTTTTAACCACTGACGTGGAGACACACCCGATACATGCTGAAATGCACGTGAAAAACCTGAATAACTGCTGTAACCCACTTCATCAGCGACCCAGTTGATGGGCTTATTTTGCAGTAGCAGAGATTGAGCTACGGAAACGCGCCACTTTTGCACGTAATCTCCCGGTGTTTCACCCACTTCACGCTTGAACGTCTCAATAAATTGAGTACGAGACATCGCGGCCAATGACGCCATTTCTGCAACCGAAAAGTGACGAGCAGGCAACCGGTGAATAGCCGTCACCACAGCAGCAAGCCTTGGGTGTGCAAGAGCAGAGAAAACGCCGCTATCGATTTTTTGTTGTTCAATGAGATGACGAAAAATCAACGCCATCAACGCATCACTCAACTTGTCCATTAGGTATTGCTGCCCTGACGATTGTTGTCCTGAAGATGCTTGCCCCGACTCTCGAAACAGCACCTCAATCACAGGCATTAAGTTCGGTGCATCTTCAAACGGAATCACTATCATGTCGGGCAGAGCCGATAATAAAGGATTCATCTGCCCTGAACGATACTCCACGTTCGCACACACAAGCTCTGCACCTTCTCCCACACCTTCAATTGCATGTGGTGTGCTATTCGGCAGATAAATAATACACGGCTGAGAAAGCTGCCTGCATTCCGCATGAGCACCAGACAAGGTCAACTCCCCCGCGCTCAATACATGAAGATGCCCTTCTTTTCCTTGTTGCTCGTTAAATGACGACACCCCACACAGGTTTCCAGAATAGAAAACACCTGTGCGTATCGAGAAGTGTTCCATTAATTGTGACAGCAGATCCATGCACCCTCCGAACGATTCGCTTAGTTTTTAGTTCTTTTGTCCCTTTATAGACCGGACAAGTGGGCTAAATTACTTCAAACAAAATAACCAACACTGACAAGGAACTTGATATGTCACACATGAAATCGACCAGTCAAAAAATCACTCTATTGGCCGCGTTACTAGGAACCAGCTTTTCGTTAATGGCAGCAGACCTTGATATGAGTGTCGACAACAATGATCTCGCGATCAAAGGCTATGACCCTGTCGCTTACTTTGCCAATGAAAGTCCACTTAAAGGCACATCTGAATTCACAGCGACTTATAAGAATGCGATTTATAACTTTGTGAGCAGTGAAAACCGAGATGAATTCCGATCTAACCCATCGGCTTATGCACCTCAATATGGTGGCTATTGTGCCTTTGGTGTGGCAATGGGTAAGAAATTTGAAACCGACCCTCTCGCTTGGAAAGTAGAAGATGGGAAGCTGTACTTGAACTTAGATAAGTCAGTTCAAAAGCGTTGGCTGGAGAATACGCAAGAATTCATCCAAGACGCCAACAGCAATTGGACCACTATAAAAACCGTGGAAGCCTACAAGCTTTAAGCTTTAAGCTTTAAGTTCTAGGTTCTAGCCTTCAACGTTTACCCATTGCCCACTAACAAAAACGGAAGCGACCGAACGCTTCCGTTTTTATTTTCACGGCTCAAATACAGATAAGCTGCCAATTATTGATAACACCAAGATAAACAGCGATGTAACGCTCAAATCAGAGATAAATCAATGCGATTTCAGCACGAATCAAAACCATTTTTATTCTATACTCCTAAAGATAAGCTTTTCTTTTCATGGAAGAATAATGATATTACCTAAGATTTTAGCTATCGGGCTCTATGCTTTATCAACACTGACTTACGCTGCTTCATGGCAGTTCGTAAAAAGTGAAGATGGCATCATCATTGATAAGAGACCTCACACTGAAGGCTTGGTAGAAATACGAGCACAAATGCAAACGCCCACCACTTATTCTGGTTTTTTGCTGTTATTGGAAGACAGCGAGAACGTGCCAAACTGGATAGATAACGTATCGGAAAGTCGTGTCTTGATGCAGATATCTGAGGATGAAAATATCGTCTATACCCAGTTCAAAGCGCCTTGGCCTGCTAGAGACCGAGATATGGTGACCTACTCAAAATACAGTATCGAGGATGGGCAGTTTGTCTTGTCGATCAAGGATGCGTCTGATTATTTGGCGAAAGAGTCGGGGTACATTCGAATTTATGATGTAGATGCCTTATGGACTCTGCAACCGCTCACCAATGGTAATACCTACATCACCTACACCGCTTACGCGAACGCAGGTGGCATCCTGCCAAATTGGTTGATGAACAAATTATCGATTGATAGTGCACTGAGCACGTTTAAAGGGCTAAAAGAACAATTACAGAAGTACCAAGGCCAACAACACCCTAACCTGCCAAGTGAGTCTCGCTAGCGGAACAAGTAGATAAGTAAATAGGGGAATAAGATTAAAAGCTAAGGCCTTCTAGCGAGGTCCCGAGCTAAGATAAGTGCCAAACCAAACACCTGAAGAAACAGCGCAATATTCTTATAGAAAGCCATTTTCTCATCGAGCCTTTGGATTAACTCAACCAAGGTAAGATTATCCAGATAATAGTCATCGATACGTGAGCGTTGTGATTCTTGAGCACTGTTTATCAGCATCATAAGCTTGGGTAAATTTGCCAGTGAGATAGCCGGTACCTCATCACTCACCCAACTCCGAAGTTGGCCGCGAAGCGCTTCATCAAGAATAGTGACGGGTTGTGCGGCTTCCTTAGATAACTTATCAAGGTGAATAAGAATAGCTTCACGCTTACGCTCTAGGGTTTCGATCGTATTCCAGGCCAATTGTATAGAGTACACATTGCCGTATTTACGATCCTTGTATTCCGATTTCTCCGCTTCAATTTTGTCGAGCACCAAGCTCGACATGACAATCGCCATGATATTGAGTATTAGCCCCGCAAGGACAATCGCCCAAGCAGGGGGAAGGCGTAATGCCATAATGCTCCCTAGAACATTTTATCAAAAGGTAGGTAAGCTAAGTTTAGGACAATCAAAGAGATCATGCAGATAAGCGTTAACACCATGCCCACTTTTCTACCTTTGAAGTTTTTTGCCAAAATGCCTTTTGCATGAATCACTCGCCCCAGAATAAATGCGACACCAATGGCATGAATAAGCCACACACTGGCACCATTCACCTCTAAAAACCCCATCAAAATAACCGTGATTGGGATGTAATCCATTGCGTTACTTTGTGCGGAACGTGCTATCTGTAGCGACTCAACACCGCCATCGGCATGGGCAACCAGATTGATTCGTCTTTGCTTAATGACTTCTATCGCCAACCAAATCATTACGACCGTCAGTAAGGCTGCGTAAAGTGCTGTAACCATTATATTTTCCTATTACTTTGAGTTTATTGAGCGTATTTTGCTCACCTATCGAAGGATGGGGTCAACAAAGTATGATATTCGCGCCCGAACATTTGTAAGAGATCTCTCACACCGAACGTAAGAGATCACAATCAAGCTTCGCAGAAAATCCCTAAAATACAAACCCAACTCCTTGTTTTATATGAATCCACGCATATTTATTTTGGTTAACGAGAATATTTATTTCCTAAGGCCAATTGCGAATAAAGGTTCCAAAGTGTTTAATACACATGTCGACAGGGAGTTGGCAGGAACAGGAAAAAGCCTAACGGATTAGGTATCTTCAGGATGAAGATTTGATGACTTAGGATGAGTTATCAGCAAGGAAGTTATGCTCTAGGATTGAGCCACTTGTCAGGATGATGAGTTAGCAAGGACACCGCTAGGAAGGCGATGGGTTGGATAGGTTAAAGGATTTAGCCAAATCAAGGAACGATGCAAGGAGCATACGTGACCTTATTAAAAAATAAGTAACAACGTCAGTAGCAGGATGGCTACGAAAAAGAATAAACCCCGTTTGGTGAAAGCCAAGCGGGGTTTCTTTTTTCAACAGCTAAAAGCTATTAGTAACTAATCGTTCAAATAGTAGCTATCCGTGAAAAACCACGTTACAAAATAATGTTCATCAAAAACATAGCACCAAACGCATTCAATACTGAAATCGCGATCATCACAGGGATATAACGACCTTCAGTACCAATTGGTCCCATGATGCGTCCCATATATTGCACCTGAGAACCCATCAAGTAGATAGCTGGCGCCAAAATAGCAATATGGTTGCCGTTCAGAATGCCTTGGTCAAATAGCGTGATAACCACACCGACTGCACCACCCATCGACATCCACGCGCCAATCAATACTGCTGCCGCTTCGCCCGGTAAACCAAATACCGCCATGATAGGTGCAAACACACTACCCATCAGATCCAGCGCGCCCGTAATCTGCAACGCCTTAATAATCACAAACGCCATCAGAACATTAGGTACTGTAGAGGTTGTGGCAATCACCCAGCCTTTCTTAGCACCTTCAACGAAAATATCAGTAACCATTGGTTTCTTTGCTTTAACTTCGCTCATTATGCTACTTCCTCTTCCAGTTTTTGTTCTTTGTCTGATTTTGTTTTGTCTTCTTTACCTTCAGTAATGTTGAGGTAGAGGCGGAATAAGTTCGCACCAACAAACTTGAAGATAAACATCACCGCAACAGCCAAACCAATTGACGATGTCACTGCCAAAGAACCATCCATCGCTGTCAGAGTAAACAGCACTGCGCCTGAAGAGAAAAAGTTAACGATTGCCGCACCCGCAGTGAATTGAAACATCGTAAACACATCGGTTTCACGCTTAGTGAGGTGCCCTTCATCTTTGAGCTGACGTGTCATCGCTGCACCAGCATCGGTACTTTGCAGAGAAGCAATCAGTGCCAAGCCTGAGTTACCTGGAATGCCCATCAAAGGACGAAGCAGAGGTGTCAGTAGTTTACGAGCCGCATCCAGTGCGCCGTAGTGCTCAAGTACGTTGATCATACCCAGTGCAAACATCACGGTCGGAATAAGTGTCAAAGCAAAAATGAAACCGTCGCGAGCACCACTGCCGCCTTTACCACGCAATGACGTGGTAGCGGCTTGAATACCATCGGCCGACTCACTCACATCGTAAGCAACCTTACCGAATGAACCGTTAAGCGTCGTAAAATCGAGCACTCCATACCATTCATTGGACTGCATTAAGCCTGAAAAGAACACAATCGCGAACGCGAGTGCGATATAGCTGCCGATCGTGACTTTACGATCGGTTTTGGTTTGATTAGTCATAAGGACCTCTATACATCTCGTTTATGTGGAACAGAACACGTATAGATAGTGCAAACTAATGAGAAAAAGGTTAATGACCAAAATCAAATAGTGCATCGGTTTAAATAAAAGAATCTAAGCAACATATAAAACTGTGATTAGTATTTAAAAGCAGAAGCATACGCTAAATAGATTAGAATATTTCTCATACAAAACTAAACAAACCTAGCTTCAACACCGCAACCAAAAGGGCACACAATTGTCACAATAATCAGGCTTCGAATAGAAAGCCAAAAAAAATCTTTCACCGTGATCTCTCGTTTTCACCCAATCTACTGTTTTCAATATAATCTATTGAATTATTAAGATATCTATCACACTGCACAGGATTATTTAGGTCTACGCTTTTACCCGTGTTAATAACTTATTAACTTCGGAGCGTAATCCATGTTAGGTATCCAGCTTTCTGCTGTTCTCTCTTTATTATTTTTTTCTACGGTAGCAGGCGCAGCCACTTCTCAGTTAGGAGAACCGCTCAAGCTAACTAGCTCGTTTGCTGGCTACCTATCGCTGACCATTTTCGTTGTCGCCTACATCGTGGTGATGATGGAGGAATACCTAAAGCTCCGAAAGTCCAAACCCGTTCTGCTTGCTGCAGGCCTGATCTGGATAATCATTGGTTTCACCTACCAAGAACACAACCTTGTTGAAGTGGCTAAACAAGCGCTTGAACACAACTTACTCGAATACGCCGAACTGTTACTTTTCTTGCTCGTAGCCATGACATACATTAGCGCCATGGAAGAGAGAAGACTGTTTGATGCGCTGCAAGCGTGGATGGTAGGCAAAGGCTTTAACTTTCGCTCTTTGTTCTGGATAACCGGTATTCTGGCCTTCTTTATCTCACCTATTGCCGACAACCTCACGACAGCTCTACTGATGTGTGCTGTGGTTCTTAAAGTGGCAGGTTCTAACCCTAAATTCGTCAACCTAGCCTGCGTGAATATCGTGATAGCCGCCAACGCTGGCGGTGCATTCAGTCCATTCGGCGACATCACAACGCTCATGGTGTGGCAGGCTGGTTATGTGAGTTTTAGTGAGTTCATTCCTTTGTTTATTCCTTCGGTGATGAATTACCTCGTCCCTGCTTTGATCATGTCTTACTTTGTACCCACCACCCAACCTGACACGGTTCATCAACACGTTGAATTAAAACGTGGTGCAAGACGAATCGTATTCTTGTTCATCATGACAATCGCGACCGCTGTTGCTTTCCATGCCGTACTCCACTTCCCTCCTGTGATGGGGATGATGATGGGGCTCGCCTATCTGCAGTTCTTTGGTTATTACTTACGTAAGACCTTACCCAACTCACTCGCGAAGAAAAAAGCGGTGGCGATCGCCAATAACGATGAAGGTGCCCTGAAGCGACTTGGTTCTGTTGTGCCATTCGATGTATTTCGAAGAGTGTCGCATGCCGAATGGGACACGTTGCTGTTCTTCTACGGCGTGGTAATGTGTGTCGGTGGCTTGAGTCTACTTGGTTACTTGGAATTAGCTTCGGGCGTGATGTATAGCCAATGGGATCCAATTTGGGCCAACGTCATGGTGGGGATATTATCGGCGATTGTCGATAACATTCCGGTGATGTTTGCGGTGTTATCCATGGAACCCCAAATGTCGATGGGCAACTGGCTACTGATCACTTTAACTGCAGGCGTTGGCGGTAGCTTATTGTCTATTGGTAGTGCCGCGGGTGTGGCATTGATGGGAGCGGCGCATGGTAAGTACACCTTCTTTGGCCATTTGAAATGGATGCCAGTAATCATGATTGGCTATGCGGTCAGTATCGCCGCTCACCTATGGCTGAACGGTGATATGTTCTAGTCTAAGGCATATCAACTAAAGGCTTATCAACACGTGTCCAGACGTTGCTTAACTGCACTGCTGGACACTGGTTACAGGTTAACACCGCGCCTTCTTGTTGAATTCGCATCATCAAGCCAGAATCCACTCGGCTATTTCCTGAATTCAACTCAATGTTAATCAAATCATTTTCAATACGATAAGTTCTAGTGACCGTATTGCCGATTGTTTGATAGGTCATTTTCCCTGACTCAAAAAGCAGATAGCTATTATCATCCGCGTTCTCATACATCCCTTTGAACAAAACAAGCTGCGGTACTTCAAAGGGGCGACTGGTATCAGTTAAACAACCAGTCAGCAATAACACACTAGTGAAAGCTATTATCAGAGAATGATGGTTATTCATTTGGGCATCCTTGCCTAGAAAACATGGCTAAATAATATGCAACCAAACAGGTATTTTCCAGAAAGTAGCGAATTTATTGCAAAGTCACGCTTGAGCTCTCTTAATGTTCACCCTGAGTCGTACAAACCTTCAACCTTAATCCACAGAACAACGCTTCAAGTCGCTAGTTGTACAGCTTCCTAATCTTGTTCTCTTCCCTCAATCACCAATAAGCGCTGTTTACGTTCGACGCCACCCGCATACCCGGTCAGCTTGCCATTTTTACCTATCACACGGTGACACGGCACAATCACAGACACTGGATTTTTGCCATTGGCGAGTCCCACTGCGCGCACCGCTTTCGGGTTACCGATCGCATCCGCCAATTGTGCATAGCTCCATGTTTCTCCATAAGGAATGGTAGTAAGCGCCTGCCAAACTGACTGCTGAAATGGCGTTCCCTTGGCTGCGATCGGCACAGAAAACTGGATAGCTTCACCTGAGAAATAACGATTAAGCTGCTCGGTAGCCAACGCAAAGATCGGAAAACCATCATCTCGAACGCCTAACTGCTCTGGCTTGGTAGTGTATGTTTCAAACCAAAGACCGAGCAGTCCTTCATCGTTAGCCTGTAACGTCACGGCTCCCAATGGGCTCTCATAATAAGTAAAACGGTTAGCCATAATATCTCCTAGCTTAGTACTTCTAATGTTTGTTCATTGCTTTCTATATCAGAGAGGTCTCTCAATTCCACTTGAAACATCGTTTAAGACTGATTCCAGCAATGGAATGTGGCGTAACTTCCCCAAGGCGAAACACTCTGTGTATTTATGGCGGGGCGATGCTCGATGAATTTCTTCACCACCAAGTCACCAACTATCAGATGGTTTGGTTCGCTTAACCCGCGAAGTAGCGCGTATTGAATTGTCCAAGGTCCAATGCCTTTTAGTTCAATCCATTTGGAAGGGTGTTCAGTTTCATTGACGACCATGTATTGGGCAAAACGCTTTAAGGTTTCCTTACGACTTCCAGGCATTCTTAGAAAGCTCACATCAGCATCAGCTATTTGTTTAGGCGTTGGGAAGCTGGCTTTCTCATGCTCACCAGAAAGCTCTTTGACCAACAAGTTAAGCTGACCAATGGCTGCGGTTACCGAGACTTGCTGCCCGAGAATCGCTCTTACTCCGGCTTCCCAAGTACTCCACACGCCAGGAATGCGGATGCCACTCTTAGCCACCAAGTTGGGGTCAATGGTTGTAAAAAAGGCCTCGACCTTGGCAATATCGACATCAAGGTCGAACATGCGTCGAATGTTAGCAATCAAGCTTCTTAATTGACTTATATCGTCCAACTCAAATTCAATATCCAAGCGGTTTTCTTTGGCTAAAGTCGCCTTGAACCAACCCTTTGACCCGTTCACATTTACCGTGCGCTTATAATAGTCTTCGCCAACGTCCTCTACGCCTTCAATCATTCTTCGTCGATAGAAATCCAGCAAATGCTTCCAGTTTAATGGTCCGTGAAAGCCTAGCTGAATATGATTGCTCAAATTTCCACTTGGCTTAGAACGTCGGATTTGGCTTGGCGAGAGCTGCAGTTCTTTTAGAAAGGCATCATTGAAACGACGCGTGCTATTAAAGCCACTCGCAAAGCCTACATCGGTAATGCTCATGCTACTGGTGTGCAATAACTGCTTGGCAAACATCAATTGGCTATAAAGGCTATATTGCTTTGGTGACACGCCGATGTAATTGTCGAATAAGGTTCGTAAATAGCGATCTGAAATACCTAAACGCGTTGCAAGGTCGAGGATAGATCCTGAGTTCAGCGCACCATGATCAATCAACTGCATCGCACGTAAGAAAGTGGTTTCAACCCCTTTCCAAGCAGGAGAGAAAGGAGCACTGTCGGGTCGGCAGCGTAAACAAGGGCGATATCCCGCTTTTAAGGCTTGAGCTTGATGAGAAAAATACTCGACATTTTCTTCTTTGGGCGGGTTTGCAGGGCAAATCGGACGACAAAAAATCCCGGTGGTTTTCACCGCTGTGAAGAACATTCCATCAAAGCGAGCATCTCGCGCATATCGAGCCAAATGGCACTGCTCGCTCGTTAACGCGCTGTTGTGATGAGTATTCTTAGACATACTGTGTCCTTCCCGTTAGCCATACTGTGATCCAATAACTAAAAGTTTACCGTGAACTGGTATTGTCGCTAGCCATTTTCGGAACTGAAGGTTAGATAAATCACAAAAAAGGGTTTTCTTTTCGCTCAATTCGACTAAATTTAACCGTGAGAAAGGATTATTCTCACAACGTCAACGAACGGTACTCAGCACATTAAGATGCAGAGACCTATCGAATAATAAGGAAAAGGCTATGGTTCTTCACACATGTCGTATTGTTTTATCAAACCAACAGGTTCTCACCAGTCAATCAGTCGAGCAGTCTCTCAGCTTTCTTGAAGACAAAGCAGACAACGGGATTTCTATGATTGAGATTGACGCAACGGATGGCAATCAAATCCATTCTTACATGTCACACTCTCTTGAAGAGTCTATCGAGAATCTAATGAATCTCTAGAATTTTCGAAGAATAGTGCTTTGAAGTGATAGGGCTTTTAAAAGGTTACGCATACCAGGCTTAAACTGATTTATCAGAATTAGAGGCTCACTCTGATTTGGAAGAGAAGATCATCTCTGGTTTAAAACGAAAATGGCTCCCAACTATATAACTAGTTAGGAGCCATTTTTTATTTAATCTAATCAACAAAGCCGTTGCTTACCGCGAATGCCGTTACTCTGGTGCTTGTTCAGCAGCTTGTTGCAACGTGTAGGCAGTCGATGGGTCAATCTCATTAACCAACTTCTCAACCTGCATGATCGCATCAACCGAAGTACTGCTTTTACGGTAGCTCAGGTAAATTGGGCGATACCAGTCTTCAACCCCTTTTACCTTGTGCAATTGACCCGACTCGATAAAAGGTTCAACCATAGAAACAGGTAAATACGCACTGCCACCTTTCTCTAAAATAAAATCGAGCGCGATACGAGCTGTAGAGGTACGTAGATATGGTGCTGGAACTTTAGGGTGACGCTCTGCGTGTTCTGAACCGAAGCGCGTTCCCCAATCGACATACACATACTTATGTTGGAATACAGACTCAAGGTCATCTTGCTGCGTTGATACCAACACCAACACCAAATCAGCGACTTTTTTACAGTTCAGCTCTTCCGCTTTGATCTGATCAAAAGCGAAAGCCATATCTAGCGTTCGCTCTAGCAAATTACGGTTCAGTTGTTCGCGCCCCATCACCTCGGCCATAAAGCCGTAACCACCAAAAGAGTCAGTCACCACACTTAAACAGTTTTGTAGATACGCATCCCAAATATTCGGCGTGCCACCCAGTGTTAGCTGCAAGGCTTTCCCACTTTCTAACGACAGCTCAAATTTGGCTTGCTGTAAGGTGGACACCATCACTTCAGCATAACCAATCAAACGCTCACCAGAAGAGGTCAGCTTGATGTTATTTCGGTCACGAATGAAGAGCTGAGTATCAAAATAGCCTTCAAGCTGTTTGATCCGCGCACTCACCGCCGCTTGTGTTAAATACAAGTTTTCAGCTGCGCGCCCAAAATGGCGCACCCTTGCAACCTCAAGAAAGGTTCTAAATACTTTCACATCCATCAAAAATACATCTCTGTAATAAATCTGCTAACTAGCCGATCTAGGATTGTTTATCGTAAAGGCAAAAACGTTTTGCTTCCTATTTGAGCCTTTTAACAATATTTTCGCGTGAGCAATAAACACTAATTTCTATCTAACCACATTACTGAGGCTGATATGTCTGAGACCGAATTCCGACACGGAAAAAAACGTTTTTATGACACCATTAAATTCCCACGAGGGTTTGCTAAGTCGGGTGATTTTACTCTTTCAGAAGAGGAAATCCTAACCTTGTTTGGTGACACCATGCTTGCACTTGAGACTGGCGAACTTTCGCCAAGCAATTCAGAAGAAAAACACTTCATCAAAGTGTTGTCTCACCCTCATAAGGCAAAGTCCAAGTTAGAGCGTGTTTGGTTGAAGTACATTCAACTGGCTCGTGGACGCCGTCGCTTTCATACCCTAAACGGCTGCAAACGCAGCGAAGTTTCTAGGGAAGAATACGAAAGAGAGTTAGTGTTAGAAGATTAGTAAAACTGCTCAAAGTGATACCTCATCACTTTGGGCTTTTTTTGTTCATCGCGAGTTAGCGGGAACTTAAGGAAAGCCTCTTCACTAGAACAAAGTCTAGTCAACCTTCCCCAAAAAACCAATATTTATATAACTTTCATGGCGATAGCGTGACTAAAACACAATTCTCGTTCTATCTCATGGGTATTCACTCCCCAATGAAATTCATCGTTCTTGATCCCGCCCGCGTTTTATCACGATAGCGCTCTATTGCCATCATTATTTTTCTTGCTTCAACTACAATACTCTCAACGCTTATTGTTACGGTGAAGGACGTTCATACACTGAAGCGTATCAATACATCAAAGCACTCCAACCTTTCAAGCGCTGAATTAAATCCACACTACTGTATATGACAAACGTATTAACCTTGTTTAACCTCACCAAATATCCATACAATAATTGTGCAAATTTAAGAGTTCTAGTCACAGATATGATCAAAAAAGCAAAAACTTGACCTAAAACAATAGCGGAATTTGATAACTTATTTTATAATGCGAATTAATGTTTCAGAACACTATAAAATTTAATTTCTAGGGGCAAAATCAATGAGACTTATTCCATTAAGCAACAAAGCAAAAGTAGGTAAATGGGCTGCTCGTCATATCGCAGATTCGATCAACAAATTCGCTCCAACTGCTGAGCGTCCATTTGTACTAGGTCTTCCTACTGGTAGCACACCTTTAACTACTTACGCTGAGCTAATTGAACTTTACAAAGCTGGCGAAGTAAGCTTCAAGCACGTTGTAACATTCAACATGGATGAGTACGTTGGTATCGAACCAAACCACCCTGAGTCTTACCGCACATTCATGCACGAAAACTTTTTCAACCACGTTGATATTCAAGCAGAAAACATCAACCTGCTAGACGGTAAAGCTGAAGACATCGATGCTCACTGTGCAGCATACGAAGAGAAAATCCGTTCATACGGTAAAATCAACCTGTTCATGGGCGGCGTAGGCATCGACGGTCACATCGCATTCAACGAACCAGGTTCTTCTCTATCTTCACGTACTCGTATCAAAACGTTGACTGAAGACACTCGTATTGCGAACTCTCGTTTCTTCGATGGCGACATCAACCAAGTTCCTAAATACGCACTAACTATCGGTGTTGCTACTCTTCTAGACGCTGAAGAAGTGATGATCCTTTCTCTAGGTCACAACAAAGCGCAAGCGCTTCAAATGGCTATTGAAGGTTCTGTAAATCACATGTGGACTGTTACGGCTCTACAGATGCACCGTAAAGCTATCATCGTTGCTGATGAACCAGCTCAACAAGAGCTAAAAGTTAAGACTCTACGCTACTTCCAAGAGTTAGAAGCTGAGAACATTCAAGACCTATAATTTGATGTAGATCTTGATTACAGAATTAAAACCACTTCTTCTATCGGAAGTGGTTTTTTTTTTATGTCACAATCGTTATCAACTAGAAAATATGGAAATAGACATGTTGTTGAATGAAATTGTCGAGGTCATCGAACTGACTGACAGTGATCACCTCTCAGAGGCATTAGAAGAGTTTAACCTACACGGCGTAGTTCACTCTAGCCACCTTCCTTTTTTAAATGTTGTCTACGATAACGCCAAGCCTAATCTTCTGAAAAAGCTGGGGGATATTGGATTTAAAGGCAAGGTTCAATACACAAAATTGGTAAGCGGTGACTATATTATTTTCAATGCAGACACCTATACGCCCGAACAAGCTAGCTCAAAATTCAGGTAAAACAGACTTCAATTTATTAGGAACTGACTTAAATGACAGATACAACGAACCTAAGCAGTGAACAGCTATCTCTACTTGGACAAGCTCTGCTTTCAGTACAAAGATTAGAAAATTCACTCTACCAATCGATTAGAGCACTTTGTAAACAAAACAGCTCTAGCGATGCCCAAGCCATTGAAGACCAGACTGCAGAGCAGTTCCTAAAGGGCACTATTGTAGAGTTAAAACCGATTATAAAACGGCTACATGATGTATTTGGTGAATCTCTTCCGCTTTCATCAACGGAGCTAAGTGAGTTTCTATACAAAAGAAACCTAGTCTCACTGAGTTTTTGGCAGGTAACGACAACAAGTATAAAAGGAAGTGAAAAGCTTGCGAACCCAACTCTATTTTTGCAAGAGCTCATCGCTCAGTGTGATCTGTGGTTGGCAAAGGTAGAGTCATAAGTAGCACCGAACTTACTTTCACTACCTAAAAATAGCTTAAGAGGTCAGGACATTCTCTTTCGCTAACTGCTGATGTATATCATTAACCGCTAGCACTATCGTAGAGCGCACTTTTTGAAAGTGACGCTCTAAAAACATACGCTTCATATCATCAGACATGCCTTCGACCAACTCCGGGTCATAGTCGATTGGCATCATTTTTTGAATAGCATTTATACGATTAAGTTCAAAAACAACATCTTGGTCCCAGAAATTTACCTGACCTTCTTGAATATTTACCCACTCTTTTAGAGTAACGAAAACTTCAATATCGTCATACACCTCTTTACTGATCACACCTAACCCTAACAATAGTTTTGTTCGAACAAGAATTTCGCCTAAAGGGCCATCAGTGGTAAGGAGAGGGTCAACAACAAATTTTACTGCGTAGTCATCTTTATAGAAGATACTTTTCAACAAAGCGTCCAGCATGTCTTCTAAGACATCGTAGGCGCACAACAGGCACTCCGCAGCATTAGCTGATTCGGCTAGTTCTTCAAGTAAATCTGATTCGTGTGTTGTATGTATGGGCATGGTTGCTCTAAAAGAATAAAGTGCCACTGGTGTGGCACTTTGATGGTTTATCATTTCAATGCTAGATAAGCTTGTTCCGCTAGTTTAACAACTTCTGAGTCACTATTCAGCTCAGAATAATGCGCTAATGTCTCAGCAAAACCTTTTTCTGCGAACATTGCTTGAAGTTCAACCGCTTGCGGATCATCTTCATTCTTGTAATGGAACGCAGCGGCGATCGCTTTTACTAGATGAGCATTTGGTAGCCCGTATTCTAACGTACCATTCAGTGGCTTGACTAGGCGATCTTGTGGGCTCAGCTTACGAATAGGTTGACGACCAACGCGATCCACTTCATCACGTAGGAACGGGTTAGCAAAACGACCTAGAATCTTTTGGATGTAGGCAGCGTGAGCTTCTGGATCAAAGCCGTAACGCTTAATCAGAACCGCACCGCTCTCTTCCATCGTTGCTGTTACCTCAGCACGAATTACGTCATCTTCGATAGAATCTTTGATTGTCTCGTGACCCGCAAGCACACCAAGGTATGCCGTAACCAAATGACCTGTGTTTAGCGTGAACAGTTTACGCTCAACGAACGCCATTAGGTTGTCAGTGCATTCCATACCTGGGATCTTTGGAATCTCACCTTTGAATTGTGTTTGGTCTACGATCCACTCGCTGAACGTTTCAACCGTTACCGCTAGAGGATCTGTTTCGCCCGCTTCTGCCGGTGGAACAATACGGTCAACCGCTGAATCAACAAAGCCAATGTGCTCTTCAGTGAAGGCTTTCATTTCGTCAGAAAGGTGCTCTAACACTGCTGCTTTTAATTGGCTAGTACCGCGAACCATGTTCTCTGCCGCGATGATGTTCATTGGTGCAGTGTTGTTTGCTGCAGCACGCTTTTCAATGCCTTGAGCGATAGACTTAGAGATGATTTTAAGAACCGTAGGACCAACGGCTGTCGTCACAAGATCAGACTCAGCAATGCAATCTACAACTGCGCTTGTCGCCGAGTTTACTGCTGTCACATTCTTAACAACTTCTACAACACACTCTTCGCCAACAATCTTAACTGGGTATTCCTGGCGTTCAATTAACGCATTTACAACCGTTTCATTTACGTCAGCAAACGTAACCTTCATACCAGCATCAGAAAGAAGCTTACCAATGAAACCACGACCGATATTACCTGCACCAAAATGTAACGCTTTCATAATTTTGACCTTATAAATATTTGAATCTAGATAGCTAACTGCTTAACAACATGCCTTGACGATGTGCGCTAGGCATTAAGCACTAAGCTATTCAGACTGAATCTCTTAGAGAGATTAAGACCGAAAATGAGGCCAGTAGGGGGATACCGGCCTCCTTCACTCAGGAGCTTGACTAGAGCTTTTAGTTTCCGTTTAGAATACGTAGAACATCATCTGGGTTAGTTGTGTTCTGTAAGCATTCCACTGCTTCTTCGTCATCAAGTGAATTGGTAATAGCCATCAGCACCATGTTGTGCTCATCGCCTTGTGCTGCAATACCGATAACCATCTTCGCGATATCATCTTCATCTTCGCCCCACTGAATACCTTCAGGGTATTGGCAGAAAACAATGCCTGTTTTTTGTACGTATTGTTTTGCTTCGATTGTGCCGTGTGGTACCGCGATAGACTCACCTAAGTAAGTAGACACGAGCTCTTCACGAGCAAACATACCGTCTACGTATTCAGGTAATACGTTGCCAAGTTTTACTAATTGGTCGCCAGCAAACTTAATAGCGTCTTCTTTCTGAGTCGCTTTAAGGCCAAGGAATATGCTGTCGTTAGTCAGTTCAAGCTTGTTGTCTTCTTGTGCTGGAGCTGCTGAAGGAGCTACTTTCGCTTCACCACTTTGCGCATTTGTCAGTTCTGCAACTAGCTGGTCATAGACACTACCGTCTAGGAAGTTACTCAGAGACATGTGTAATGCACCTGGTACTGTGTTACTAGCACGATCTGTTAAGTCTTTATGCGTAATAACAATTTGCGAATCAGCCGGTAGATTGTTGATTGCGTAATTAGTTACTTCAATGTCTAGGCCTGCTGCTGCTACTTTTTTACGAAGTAGACCCGCCCCCATCGCACTTGAACCCATACCTGCATCACACGCTACATACACTGCTTTTACATCGGCTAGATTCACGTTTGCTTCTGATGCTGCACCTTTAGAAGACGCTTTCATGTCTTTCATTTGTGCTGATGCTTTTTCTAGTGAATCTTCGTCATCGCCACCTTGAGCTGAAGTCTTAAGTAGGATTGAAGCTACGATGAAAGACACAGCGGTTGAAGCGATAACTGAAAGTACGACACCTAGGTAAGAGCCTTTTGGCGTCATCAGTAAAACTGCGAAGATAGAACCTGGAGATGCTGGAGAGATAAGACCAGAGTCAAACATTACGTTAGTGAATACACCCGTCATACCACCTGCGATAACAGCAAGAATTAGACGTGGGTTCATCAGTACGTACGGGAAGTAAATCTCGTGGATACCACCTAGGAAGTGAATGATAGATGCACCGGCGGCAGACTGTTTCGCGCTACCTTTACCAAATACCATGTAAGCAAGTAGAAGACCAAAACCAGGACCTGGGTTAGCTTCAATTAGGAAGAAGATTGAACGACCAATCTCTTCAGATTGCTGGATACCTAGTGGAGAGAAGATACCGTGGTTGATTGCGTTGTTTAGGAAAAGGATTTTCGCAGGTTCAACAAAGATAGAAGCTAGAGGAAGAGCACCTGCTTCAACCATTGCGTTAACACCAGCAGCAAGTCCGCCAGATAGAATCTTAACCGCAGGACCAATCACGACAAACGCGATGATCGCGCAGATCATGCCGATGATACCCGCAGAGAAGTTGTTCACTAGCATTTCGAAACCGCTCTTCACTTTACCGTGAACAGCTTCATCGAATTTCTTAATTGCGATACCACCTAGAGGGCCGACAATCATTGCCCCCATAAACATAGGGATATCTGTACCAACGATGACACCCATCGTCGTAATTGCACCAACAACCGCTCCACGGTCGCCGCCAACCATTTTACCACCGGTGTAACCGATCAATAGCGGTAGTAGGTATGTGATCATAGGACCAACCATTGATGCTAACGTTTCGTTAGGCCACCAACCTGTTGGGATAAATAGTGCAGTAATGAAACCCCACGCAATAAATGCGCCGATGTTTGGCATTACCATATTGGATAAGAAACGACCAAAGTTTTGAACCTTAATCTTAGCTTCTGGTGATAACATAGGTAGAACCCCGTAATGTATTGGTTGGTCAAATGACCGAAAGTGTGTACTCAAAAGTCATTTAAAATGTATCACAACATTTCTAAAATGCACCCCGACCCAATTTTAGTGATGAGCATCACACTCAAAAAACACTTTAGGGTTAACAAGAGCAATTCGGATCACAAAAACACCATGAATTAAAATTACAAAGACAAATTAGCGAGAATAACTCTCATTTAATGACGATGTAGATCACACTTTATTTTGTAATACTTAAAAATAAATAGTGATTTAAATCACACTTAATAAAAGACAGCATCTAGAAAGCATATAAACCGTATAAAAGAGCATCGCACCATGTATAGAAAACATACACCCAGGTGAATCAAGCTGCTGATTGTGTAATTTAATTACACCTTGAGCTGCGTTTTCCTAAAATACAAAAGAGAGCAAACACTCATTAAAAACATAGACCAGTGAACTGCAGTTAGCATCAACAGTTGTGTTATTGTATTTCCCTATTCTATACAACAGCCCCTCAACATTAATCAGCAGTTCTACTGCTAATTGAGAAACAGACTATGCCAGACAAGATTTCCACATCAGCACTAGCCAAACAAAAAGGGATAGAAGCGAAGGCTCTATTCAGTGATTTGAAAACAGCTGGCTATATCGTGCGTTCACAGGAGCGTTGGGTACTCACAGAACGAGGCGAAAGCTTTGGTGGGGAATATATCGAACATAAGAAGTTTGGTGTCTTTATTGTCTGGCCAGAAAAACTACTCATCGACCTAGATTCTTTTTCTGGAAAAACGCTAACGGCAACTCAACTAGGCAGTGCCTTTCAACTTAGCGCAAAAAAAATTAACCTGCTGCTCAGCGAGCTTGGTTGGATAACAAAAGAAGACGACGGCTGGCATGTCACCTCAACAGGCTTAAAAGCAGGCGGTGAGCAAAGGGAAGATAAAACGACTCAAAACCTATTTGTGGTATGGCACGATTCGTTGGTTCGCAATAAACGTTTGAAGCAGTCTGTTGTCGAATTTCTAGGGCATGATGCTGAAAGCCACTCTACCGATGTTTCGTTTTCTAGCTTTCGTCAGAAATTTGAGGCGAAACACCGAACCTTAGATGGGCATTATGTTCGCTCAAAGGGAGAGCTGATCATCGATAACTGGCTTTATATGGCAGGAGTAGTTCATGCTTACGAGCGTCCGCTGCCGATCTCAAAAGAAGTGATCTGCGATTTTTATCTGCCAAGTGGCAAAGTGTACATCCAGTTTTGGGGAACCGATTCTGCGCCAATAACCGAAGACAAGCGTATAGAGACAAGAAAAATATACCAAGAGCACGGTTTTAGCTTGATTGAACTTAACCCTGAAGATATCCCAAACCTCGACAGCGTACTTCCCTCTTTATTACGCCAATATGGAATCAAAGCTTACTAACTGGCTGATTTCCGAAAACCAACACACATCCAGATCACACTAATCAAATCATTATGGATATTTTTCACCATAGTGATTTGATGTGTTCGCTATTTTTCCCGAGTCATTCTTCTATTATCTTACACCCATCGACTTGAGCTACCGCAGATACTCGATTTATTGGGGCATGTTCGATAGCCATTTAAGCGTTCGGTCTTTTAGAGGCTGACTGTTCTAGAAACGACTTCTATAGAGATATAGCCTAAATGCGTTATCCGTTTATTGTTGACGTTACCGAACATAAAACCCTACAACATTTATATTGATAGATATTAGGATTCAACATGACTCATCCAATCATTTCAGATCTAAACACTCGCTACACAGCTAAAAAATACGATGCAGAAAAACGCATCTCTGCGGAAGACATGGAAGTAATCAAAGAAGCACTTCGTTTGTCTGCTTCTTCTATCAACTCTCAGCCTTGGAAATTCATCATCATTGAGAGTGACGCAGCAAAAGAACGCTTCCACAATACTTTCGAGAACATGTTCCAGTTTAACCAACCACATGCGAAAGAAGCGTCACATACGATCCTGTTTGCTCACGATCCTAAATACACTAAAGAGAAATTCGCGAAGCGTGCTGATACAGAAGTAAGCTCTGGTCACCTACCTGCTGAAATGTATGAGCAATTCTTAGGTGCTTACGCATTCGCAGAAATGAACACAGACGAAACGGGTTTCAACGGTAACTGGACTAAGTCTCAAGTGTACATAGCACTAGGTAACACCATGCATACACTGGCTCGTCTTGGTATTGCATCAACACCGATGGAAGGCGTAGATGCCGCTATGATCGGCGAAGAGTTTGCTGACGAACTAGACGGTCACGTTGTTGATGTAGCGCTAGCAATCGGCTACCACAAAGACGGCGAAGACTACAACCACGGTAAACCAAAAGCACGTCTAGCTCTTGATGAAATCGTGACGACGCTTTAACGCGTAATTAAGATGACGAATGAATCAACAGCTATAACACGTTAAACAGTTAAATCGCTTAACTGCTACAACGCTTTAATTTTTAAAACGCTTTTTCGTTTTTCAAAAATATAGTTTCAACAGCACTTTAGACTGTTAAATCGCACTGCCTTTTTTGGCCAGACATTCGTCTGGCCTTTTTTATTCCTGCAATTTAAGACCTTAATTCACTTTAAAACAACCATTAGTCATAAAGACTCTTTGAATTCGTTTTGATTACACATAACGCACAGTCAAAAAGACACGATAGAAAATTAAAACTAAAATAAAACCATTTAAAACAATAATTTAAAAACATGGCACAACTAGTGCAATGATGACCTTAGATATTTAAATAAGGTATTATCATTATGACTATTCACGTTAAATCAAATGTTCACTGGGTTGGCGTCCACGATTGGGAAACAGAACACTTCCATGGTAAGGAATACCACATGAACAAAGGTACCAGCTATAACTCGTACCTGATTCGTGAAGAGAAAACGGTGCTTGTTGATACCGTTGATCATCGCTTTACTGAACAATTCCTTGCAAACCTTGAGATGGAAATCGACATCAACGAGATCGACTACATCATTTGTCAGCATGCTGAAGAAGACCACTCAGGTGCCCTTTCAGCACTATTAGCCAAAATTCCAAACACACCCGTCTACTGCACAGAAGCTGGCGTTAACTCTATTGTTGGCCATCACCATCAGCCTAACTGGAACTTCCGAACCGTTAAAACAGGCGACACCCTCGATGTCGGTAACGGTAAGCAACTCATTTTTGTTGAGATGAAAATGCTGCACTGGCCAGACTCAATGGCAACATACCTCACAGGTGACGAGATCCTGTTCAGCAACGATGCGTTCGGTCAGCACTACTGTGATGAAAACCTATTTAACGATCAGCTAGACCAAGTAGAGCTGCACGATCAATGTCTGCGTTACTTCTCGAACATCCTGACACCTTTCGCGCCTTTGGTGAAAGCGAAGATAGAAGAAGTATTGAGCTTAGGTGTGCCTATCGATGTTATCGCCACCTCTCATGGTTGTATTTGGCGCGACAACGCGACGCAAATTGTTGAGCAATACTACGAGTGGTCTAAAGCCTACAAAGAAGATCGCATCACCATTGTTTACGACACCATGTCGAACAACACTCGCATGATGGCTGACGCAATCGCAAAAGGTATCCGTAAAGGCAGCCCAGAAACGGCAATCAAGGTCTTCAACATTTCAAAGCACGACAAGAATGACATCCTTGCCAATATCTTCCGTTCAAAAGGGGTTCTAGTCGGCTCATCGACCATGAACAATGTGATGATGCCACAAATCGCTGCACTACTAGAAGAGATCCACGGCCTGCGCTTTGCTGGTAAAAGAGCCGCAGCATTTGGCTCTTCTGGGTGGACTGGCGGCGCAGTAAAACGCATCGATGCTCACTTACGTGAAGCCAACTTCGAAGTGAGCGCACCTCAGCATATTCACTGGAAGCCAGATACAGACGCACTTCGCCAGTGTATTGATTACGGCATGACACTGGCCGAGGTTTGGCGTGTAGAAGCAGATGAAGTGAGCACACCGAAACAAGTATCACGTAATGTAACACCGCTTGAAGCCACACCAGCACCGGTAAACACCACAGCCGAGCTCAAAGACACAGCAGAGCTGAAGCCAGAAGAAGAGCAAGCTAAGCCAGTGCACAGTGCAGACTGCACTTGCTGGCGTTGCACAGTGTGTGAATGGGTGTACGACCCACAATTGGGCGAACCCTACCAAGGCGTCGAACCTGGAACTCCTTGGGCGCAAGTACCTGATGATTTCCTTTGCCCTGAATGCCATTTAGGCAAAGAAGTGTTTGTGGGGAAGTAGCATGTCGAACATTGTTATTGTGGGTGGCGGTTTCGCTGCCCTACAAACCATCAAGATGGTACGTAAGCTTGACCAAGATATCGCGATTACTATGATCACCGCCGATGACGGGGTTGAGTACAGTAAGCCGAATCTTTCGCACGCGTTCAGTCAGGAACAAACGCCGGAAACACTGGCAGTACATAACGCTCAACAATTGGCAGAGCAGTACAACGTGGTCATCAAAACCAAAGCACTTGTGAGCGAGATAGATACTGAGCAGCAGTGTGTTCATGTTGATGGCCAAATCATCCACTATTCAAAGTTGGTATTAGCGACGGGCGCGACGCCTTTTATACCACCAGCGGAAGGGCTTAAACGCAGCGCAACCATTACGTTAAATAGTTTGGAAGAGTTCGATAAACACAAAGCTCAGATCGATGGCGCTCAACGCATCACTGTGATGGGTGGAGGCTTGATTGGGGTCGAGCTCGCATTCGACCTTCAAACTGCGGGTAAAGATGTCACGATTATCGAACCCGCAAATTATCTATTGAATAACCTAGTGCCACCTTTCGTTTCGCTTGAATTGGAAAGGGAACTAACAAAAGCAGGGGTTACCGTCGAAACCGATTCTGCAGTGTGTCGCGCAACGTATCTCCCAGATGGAGTGAGGTTGCAAACCACTTCTTCTCGATTAATACGAACAGATATCGTAATTGCCGCAGCAGGGCTAAGACCAAACACACAGTTAGCCACACAAGCGGGAATAGAAGTAAACAAAGGGATTGTGGTCGATACCATCATGAGAACCAATGTCGAGAATGTGTATGCGATTGGTGACTGCGCCGAAATAGAGGGCCGTGTGATGGCTTATCTTCAGCCCGCTATTTTGTCCGCAAACGTGTTGGCGAAGCAGCTGGCTATGGGTAAAGGAGAGCTCAAAATGGGCGAAGGAAAGCTCCGCTTGCCCCACATCATCACTAAGGTGAAAACACCGAGCTATCCTATTCAACTCGCAGGGCGCGATATTCAAACCGCTCAGAGTCGGGAAACGCGATTCGACCCGAAAGGCATTATCGCTAAAGGCTTCAATGAAGATGATCAGTTGGTTGGATTCATTGTCACGGGAGAACACACCAAAGCCGCGCTCCCTCTGCTTAAAGAACTACAAACCAGCTCACCGACATAAGATAAAATCTATAAGTTCGTATACGCTAGACAATAAAAAAGCCAGTCAACTGACTGGCTTTCTTGTATTCATCTTATTGCGACTAGCTCATCGCATTTAAGCAAGGACGAACATTAACCGATAAACGAGATGTAGCCTTGAAGGATAATCAGGTTAACGATATCGATAAAGAAGGCACCCACGATTGGCACAACCATGAAGGCTTGTGGTGAAGGACCAAAACGGTTCACCAAAGAGCCCATGTTCATTACCGCTGTTGGTGTTGCACCTAGGCCGAAACCACAGTGACCACCCGCCATAACCGCTGCGTCGTAGTTAGAACCCATTACTTTGAACGTCACAAAGTAAGAGAAGATACCCAACACCACAGCCTGAACCGCAAGGATAGCCAAGAACGGAATCGCAAGGTCAAAGATGTTCCAAAGCTTAAGGCTCATTAATGCCATCGCTAAGAACAACGACAATGACACCGTACCAAGAATATCGACCGTTTCGCTGTCAGTCTTATGCAGCTTAGTCACTTCGAACACGTTAGTGATGAACACACCGATAAACAGCGCGTAAACGAAGTCTGGAATCATCAACCAAGAAATTTCAAAAGTCGCTACCCACTGCTCTAAATATTTCGCACCTGTAATACAGATAAGAAGAATGAACAATACTTCAATCACCTTCTTCGCCGTCACCTTGTCTTCTTCGTACTCGTTGTAAGTAACAAGTTCCGGGAAACGTTCGTGCGTTTGCGTGCCAGTGCCATACTCAGATTCAAGTTGATTTTTATCAATCAACTTTTGCGCGACTGGGCTACCGATAATACCACCGATAATCAAACCAAAGGTTGCTGAAGCCATCGCGATTTCTAGAGTATTCGCAATGCCAAACGTGTCTGCAAAGGTTTGAGACCAAGCTGCGCCCGTACCGTGGCCACCAGAAAGCGTGATAGAGCCAGCAATCAAACCCATTAAGGGTTCAAGGCCTAGAGCCGTCGCAAGTGTTACGCCGACACCGTTTTGGATAATGATGTAAACCGAAGCTACCCCTAAAAATAGGAATACTTTGGCACCACCTTTCATCAGCTGTGTGTAGTTCGCCGCAAGGCCAACCGTTGCAAAGAACATCAACATGAAAGTGTTCTGCAAGGGCAAAGAAAATTCAAGATCAAGGCCGTTAAAGTGCAGGGCTGTAATAGCAAAAGCGACAATCAAGCCGCCGACAATGGGCTCTGGGATATTGTACTTTTTGAGAACAGGAAGCTTTGCATTGACGAAATGACCTAGAAACAAAACACTAATCGCGATTAGGAAGGATTCTAGTGGTCCAATTGAAATTAATTGATTCATATAACCTCTATTTTTTTACGTTCTCATCTTCCTTAACGAGTCTAGTTTTATCTGTAATTATTTGTGGTGCTCTACCTATATTTATACAAACTGGAGAGAAATTGTAGATTCGAAAAGCGAACACATTACTGCGTTCACCTGGTGCCATGTTAGTGGCGCGTTAACTTTTACAGGAGATAAAAGGATTTGTGACAACAATCACCTCTAAAAAGTTGAAAACGGCGTGAGTATTCTTGCCGCTGACTCCGCTTTTTTAATACCTAAAAAAGCAAAAAGGAGCTATTGCTAGCTCCTCTTTCATCACCATCGCTGGTAATTAGAATTTTTTCGGTGCGTAACCCGTCATAACCTCAATACGAAGCTCTTTACCGATTTTCGTCATTGGGTGAACAATCACGAGTCCTTTAACAGACTTCTTAAGTTTACCCATATCCGCTTGCTCAGCCTTAGTAATCTCACGCTTAAATGGCATATCAACCAGAGACTTACGCTCTTGGTTTACATCAAAGCTTTCTTTATGTTTCAGCTGGGCGATTTTCTTGGTTAGCTTCTTAATCTCATCTTCAAATTGACGAACAACAGGACGATCATTACGAGTTTTAGCAGCCGCTAACTTGTTGCGACACTTGTCTAGACGGTTGTTAATTTGTTGAAGTTCGTTTTTAACACTCATAATAATTTCCTAAGATTTAACAAGCCAATTCGGATTGGGGCGCGGAGTATAGCACAAGGATTCACTTGAACCGAAATTTATCTTAAACATCGCTACCTAAACGAATCATTTAAGACCAACACAATAGATCCAAACACAGAAACGCCCTTATTCTTCGGTTGTAAACAATAAGGGCGAATAGGCATTTCCTACGGAGCTGATTGACCCCATATTTTTTCGCGAAATTGAGGAATAAGTTGGCTAGCACCAAATTCATTCAGGTGATCGTCATCAACGTATGTTGGGTGATTGTTGATATCCCCTCGGCACTGTTGATCATCACAAAATATCGGTTCAGGGTCTATAAGAGTAACTCGACAGTTTTGGCTGATTTTTTCATAAGATTTCGTAATCAATGCGGTTCTTTGTCGGTACTCTTCAAGAGGAATGGAAACCGAAATATCAGCTTGATTTAAAATCGAATACTTATACATAGTTTTAGGTACATCTTTCTTCAGTTCAGGGACTGGCTTGACCAAATAAACAGGGTTAGATTGACTAAGTTCGCACATGGTCTTTTCAAAACTGGATAAGATCGAGTTTAAGTACTCTTCCGATCTGCTCTGAAATCTTTTATCTCCTGCGATTAAACTGATCTTTTCGTTCTCACTTTGCCATCCATCTTCATTCGAACCATATAGATAGCCGCCCATTCTGTTAATGACAACAACAGGAACGTTAGGGTAATTAGTTTTAGCTTTAATTAACGATGCTGAGACAAAATCCCCACACTCTTCTGATAACTCACCACTTGAGAGCACTCTTTTGATACCTGAAATCGTCGGACATGCGCTTCTCGTCCAGTCGATGACCGATGTATCGTTAGGCGCTGACGCTTCAACACTTCTCACTATCGATGCGCCATGACTATCGCCTAAAACAATCGCGGATACGGGTCCTGATCCATAGTGACACTCAGGAGACGGCCCGAATTCGACGTGGCACTCTCCGCTTCGTGGATTCCGGTCATAGACACTTTGTGCAATGACGAGCTGTGTTTTATCCAGGCGCCAAAGTAATCCTTCACTTTCATAAATAACCTGCCCTATCAAGGCAACAGGGATAGCAAGAACTACGGGATAATAAGCCACAAAAAGACTAGCGCCTTTACGCGTTTTTTTAGGTCGGTAACTTTCAATGAATTTAAATGAAAGGATACCCATCAATACCGATACAAGAACTCCGATTACATTGTGGGCAATAGTGTTATTTGTGAGGTTCTTAATGAAAACATTTATAGGCCAATGCCAGAGATAAATTGAGTAGGAACATAACCCAACCCCTTGTATCAGCCGTGATTTATGAAAGGTAAAATTGAGGTCCAAATTCAAAAGCAGAATTATCGCGGTAGCAATGACCGGAATAAGCGTCACATGACTAGGCCAAAGTGTGCTGCTGTCGATCATGAAAGGAGATATAAACAGTGAGGCAATAGCAACTAACAGCAATAACTGAACATTGGATTTTTTGAATTCAATGGGCTCTCTTTTCAAAGCAACCACCGAACCAGCGAGCAGTTCCCATGCGCGAGACGGTAATGTGTAATAAGAAGCCGAGCTCCCTAAATTCGCATAGTTATAAGCTAGACTTCCTATTAGAGTCGTTCCAATAGCAACGGCTGCACCTTTAGCTCCGAATAACTTGTAGGTCGCCATTAAAACGAGAGGATATAATACATAGAATTGCCATTCTACGGATAAAGACCAAGTATGAAGCAACCACTTGCTTTGCGCGGTCACATCAAAGTATCCCGACTCTTTTAAATAGGTATGGTTAGAGACAAACCCGACACTGGTGAGAATATGCTTACCCAGTTTTCTTAACGCCCAAGGGTCTAGGTAAATAATGCCAACGAGTAACACAACAAGGCACATGACCACTAAAGCAGGAATAATGCGTTTTGCTCTCGCTAAGTAAAAGCCCTTTAATGAGAAGGTATTAGTTTCCAAACTCGATATGATAATCTTTGTCATCAGGAAGCCTGAAATGACAAAAAACACATCCACACCTAAAAATCCGCCAGTGATAAAACTCGGGGAAAAATGGAAAATGACGACGATTGAGACAGCTAATGCACGTAATGCATTGATGTCATACCTAAAATTTTTATTCATTATTTGTTCGTTATAACCTTAAATCTATAAATGCACTAAAACTAGCCACCATGAAATTAGCGTAATATGCTAGTTTCATTACGCTTCTTTTCTCACTTGCAGTTTTAGTAGTACTCCAATAAACACAAAGTACAACACAGCTAAATCACCATTCCTGAAAGGTGAATCGAATAGACACATCAAAGAAAAGTATACGACCGGTAACAATACAATAGGCGATAGCTTGTATCTCGAATTAAACAACGGGTACATAAAACTAAGCATGAGTAGGGCAATACCTACCAAACCAGATGATGCTGCTTTATCAATATAATTGTTATGAAGGTGTGCATTAACGATAAACCTCTTTCCCGAGTTTGTTGGCGTAAATGAGAGTTTATCTAATTGCTCCTCTTTATCACCTCCGATGCCGAGTAGGGGACTATCCACAAAAAAGTCGATACCAGCTTGATACATTTGTAATCTCAAACCAATCGACGTATCCATGTTGCCTTGTGATATCTGATGGTACTCATGCAAGGTATAATCAATACGTTTACTTACCACTTCATACTTAGACATCAAAAACACAGAAAAAATGACCATGACACTAACAGCAAACAGTGTCTTGAACTGACGATGCCGTATCATCATTTTGAATAGGACAACTAAACCAATAATAATAACGGCTAGTAGAGGTCCTCTTGAGCCCACTAAAAACATGGATAGAAAGCCTATAAATGCCAAGATAGCCATTGTTTTAGGCCTTTTCCCTTCATACGAAATACAGCCTAGAGCGAGCAATAAAATGATAGAAAATCCTTGAATCGAAGCAAAAATAAGGGCATTCGATGGTAAGGTCCCCCGCACCCCAGAAAGAAAGAAGATATAGTAAGCAACGAGGACAGTTGTACTGACAACAGAAGTGAAACATAAGTTCTGTATATCTGATAATTTAACAAAGCCATTTCGATAAAAAAGGAAAAATACCAGAGCGATCAAAGTTGCCCTCAGTTCTTGACTACTGAAGCCATGTAACTCGTAAGAGATAGCTGCAAAAATAGAGAGCAAGAGCAATACCCATAACCAACCATCTTCAAACCAGTTATGCTTCTCCTTATTTTTTCGGTACAAAAGAGCACAACAGGCCGCAATCAATAAAGTGATAGCCGCAAGAGGTTTATTTCCCTGACCTAACCACACCTGAACGGTCACAATCCAAAACAGAGGCAGTGTAATGAGTATCTTTTGAATTAAATTCGTGTTGATTCTAACCATAACTAATCTAAAAATGCTGAGAAGAGTTGCACTCTAAAACAAACTTGCTACTGTCGCAAACGAACTGTAGTGACATACAGCGGAAAACAAAGAAACTCGTCCCTTTAGGGCATTATCCATGAATCATTTATCCCACGGTTTATATGTCCTAGCTAAGCCAATCAAGCGGCTTTAGCACTTACATAAAGAGCCATACGAATTGATCGAACACCACCCTCCCCGCGTATATCTTCTCAAATTACATTTGAACTAAGGAGTGCCATGTGCCGAATTCAGCTGAGAAGATCACACGGATAGAAACCGAATCAGAAACACCCGTAGAGACTTCTCAAGAGCTTGCGGTGTTTCCTCTACCGTTATTCATTTTGCCAAGAGGCAGACAAAGACTGCGTATTTTTGAGCCCAAGTATTTGAAAATGGTTGCTCACGCGGCGCAGGGAGGCGGCTTCATCATTGCGACTCAAGACGACACCAACTCCGAACGTCTGAGTTCTTGGGGGACAAAAGTGTCTATTGTTGATTTCAACATGTCAGATGATCAAATTCTAGAAATCGATGTTGAAGGTGAACAATTGGTGCAGCTTCACTCATCCTTCCGCGACACTGATGACCTAATCAAAAGTGATTTTAGCCCACTGCCTCACTGGCCGCAACACAGCTATAAGGTGCCGAACGTGGTGACTGCGTTTCTCGTCGAGTTGTTTCGAGAACACGATTCAATTAGAGCACTTTACCCCACTCCCGACTTTGAAAGCCCTCAATGGGTCTGTGCTCGACTACTCGAAATGATGCCTATCCCATTGGAAAAGAAAACCAAATTCACAGAACCCGCTAGTTTTCCGTCGTTAGTTCCCTTTTTGAATCAAATCATTGCAGGGCAATAAGCACTTTTATTCACTATAATTTTGTATAGTAGAAAATAATTTAAAATAAAGTGATCCCCACCTTCACTCTCCACGTAGTGTCTATCAAATTCGCATGATGGTTAATTACTATGCAAGTGGAAAGCAGAAGAACAGGGAACGGCAAGGAGCATGTCATTATCCCCGACAACAAACTACCTACTGAAAGTAAGGTACCTACAGAACTCTCAAGCTGGCTGATTTTGGTTGGTTCAGACAGAGATAAGCAAGCATTTACGTGTTTGTTTAAGTTCTTCGCTCCCAAAATTAAGCGTTTTGGCATCAGCAAGTTGGGTGGTGAAGCCGCTGCCAACGAACTAGTCCAAGACACAATGACTAACGTTTGGAAGAAAGCGCATCTCTACAATGAAGAGAAAGGCGCAGCGACCACTTGGGTATACACCGTGATGCGAAACGCTGCTTTCGACATATTAAGAAAGGTTAAAGCCAAAGCAGAGCAAACCATTGCTGACGATATTTGGCCGATTGACGCCATGGTAGCCGAATCACAAAGTGAGCAGCTTCCATTTGGCGATCATCTAATGAGCCGCCACGTCATGACTCAAATAGAAAAGTTACCTCTCGCTCAGAAAACCATTGTGAAAGGTGTCTATTTCCAAGAGTTATCTCAAGAACAGCTCGCCCAACAACTCGATGTCCCGCTTGGAACTGTTAAATCACGTCTAAGACTCGCACTCGCCAAACTAAAAGTTCACATGGGGGAACAAGACCATGATTAAACATCACCCAAATGCGGCAATCTTGAAAGATTTTGTCGATGGCAATCTAGCGGATTCGGTTTCTCTGATTGTTTCTAGCCATGTAGAGCTTTGTGAACACTGTCAAAAACAAGTGAGTATGCTGACAGCGCAAGCTGCTGACTCAGCCTTTGAAAGCGACACATCTGTCTTTGAAAACGACACAGCAGGGCTAAAACTGTCTGACAGCGGAATGGATGCATTTCTAGCTAACGACGGAGAGTTTGATTTTGACGCGATTAATCAGATCACGGCAGATTTGTCACAGGCTGTCGAAGTCGTTGTTGAAGCTCAACAAGAAACCGTATCTAACACGACTTTCACGATTCCTCGCGCGCTCAACTCAGTGGTAAGAAAAGATTGGATGAACTTGGGCAAAATTTCTCGCGCAAGACTCGATTTCGATGACGAATCACACCACACCAGCTTGCTACACATAGACAAAGACGGACAAGTGCCTTGCCACACTCATAAAGGCTTTGAGATTACGCTTCTTTTAGAAGGTAGCTTCGAAGATGAAATGGGCGTCTACAACAAAGGTGACTTCATCTGGTTAGATGGAGAACATACCCATCAGCCTGCGACCAAAGAAGGCTGTGTGTGTCTAACCGTTTCAAGTGATGCGCTTTACTTCACAAAAGGGGTGAGCCAGTTATTTAATCCACTAGGTAGATATATCTATTAACTTAGTTGCACGCTATAAATATACAGGATGGCATGAAGCTATCCTGTATATCGTCAATACATCTGGCTTAAAACACCAATGGTGTTGAGATTTCAAACGCACCTGGCTCTGTAAGTACGATTAGCAATGTTGAAATAAAATAAAAAACAAATAGCTCAAAGCAAGAGCAAAGGAGTTGGCCAATGGAAAAAAAAATTAAAATAGGCATTAGTGCATGTGTTGCAGGACATAAAGTACGCTTCGATACAGGTCACAAACGCTCTCGTTTTTGTACAGATGACCTTGCAGATTATGTTGAACTAGAACCGGTATGCCCAGAAATGGCAGTGGGTCTTCCAACACCTCGCCCAACCATTCGCCAAGTTCGTCAGCTAGACAATATCATTCACGTTTCTAGGCCTGACGGTTCTGGTGATGTGACCAATGATCTGATCGAGTTTGGACAAAACTATTCAAAGAGCAACCAGCACATCGCAGGATTCATTGTGTGTCAAAAAAGCCCAACCTGCGGTATGGAAAGAGTAAAAGTATACCACCACCACGGTCGCGGCTCTGAATCGACAGGCGTAGGCATGTTCACCAAACAAGTGATGGAAGGCAACCCATTACTTCCTGTTGAAGAAAATGGTCGCCTCAATGATCCTATTTTGCGCGAAAACTTCATGACACGTGTCTTCACTTATCAGAAGTGGCTCAACCTGGTTGATGAAGGTGTAACCAAACACAAGCTGATTCAATTCCACAGCGCTCACAAGTACTTGGTAATGTGCCACCACATTGAAGGCTACAAGAGTCTGGGCAAACTTTTAGCGAGTAACGATTTAGAGATCGACGAGCTGGCTGAAAAGTACATTAAAGGATTGATGACGGCGCTAATGCATCACGCAAATCGCGGCAGTCATGCTAATACTCTGCATCATTTGCAAGGTTACTTTAAGAAACAACTGAGCAGCGCTCACAAACAAGAGCTCACGAATCAGATTTCATCATTCAGAGAAGGGCTAGTTCCTCTGTTAGTTCCACTAACGCTGATCAACCACTATCTGATGGAATACCCAAACGAGTACCTAGAATCACAAGTTTACCTAAACCCACACCCACAAGAACTTAAGCTGAGATACGGATATTGAGCGACATTCTATGGATAAGACGAGACCTGCGTATTCACGATAACCCAGCACTCGTCGCGGCAGTTGAACACTGTGTAACTAACGCCGTTTTCATTTCAACACCGCAGCAATGGCAACAACACCATCTTGCACCAATCAAAGCGGATTTCATTTATCGTCACCTAAAGCAACTTGAATTACAACTCGCTGAATTCGGTATCACTCTGCTGCACCTCAAAGCCACAGACTTTGACGATCAAGCTACTCAACTCATCAACTTATGCAAACAGGTCGATGCGAAGTGTGTGTATGCCAATTCAGAGCCGGAAGTGGATGAGCAGTTAAGGGACAAACGCTTAATTGCAAGCGGCATCAAACTGAAGATAACCGACTGCGATACGATTCTGCCATTAGGTAGCGTACTGAACAAACAAGGCGAGATGTTCAAGGTTTTCACACCTTTCAAAAACGCATGGTTAAAAGAAGTGCAAGCGAAAGGCATCATTTGCAGCCACGCTCCGGTGCATTCGACAGTATCAGCGCAAGCAGGTTCATCTGAAACGGATTCGCTTCAGAATCTATCACAACTGAAACAATCGTTAAGTGGTTTTTCTGGCGAGTACGATTTCGACTTTCCGCGTACCGATTCAGAGCGTTGGCCACTAAGCCAAGACGTCCTTGAGAGCGTGATTCCCAATTTCTTAGCCAATAAAGTTAACGATTATTCTCGCCTTAGAGATATTCCATCGGTAAAAGGCACGTCTGGCCTTTCCCCTTACTTAACCATTGGCGCTGTGAGCCCTCGTTGGTTAGCGATTCAATTGATTCAACAACAGCCGGACTTGTTATTTGATACTCAGTTGCCCGCCTTTTCTTGGCTTAATGAATTGATTTGGCGAGATTTTTATAAGCATTTGATGTTCCACCATCCTAAACTGGTTAAAGGTGCAAACTTTCAGCAGAAATACAACGGCTTAGATTGGTATCACGACAACCCTAGTTTCAAGGCGTGGTGCGAAGGAAAAACAGGCTACCCATTAGTTGATGCAGCGATGCGTCAATTGGTTGAGACAGGCTGGATGCACAATAGGCTCAGAATGGTGGTAGCAAGCTTCCTAACCAAACACCTGCTGATTGACTGGCGCTGGGGCGAACGCTTCTTTATGTCGCACCTTATCGATGGTGATTTCAGCGCGAACAATGGCGGTTGGCAATGGGCTTCAAGTACTGGCTGTGATGCTCAACCCTACTTTCGAATTTTCAATCCGATCACGCAGAGTGAAAAGTTTGATCCAAAAGGAATTTTTATTCGTAAGTACATACCAGAGCTGCAAAAAATTCCTGACAAACATGTGCATTTTCCACATGATTACATTGCAAAAAACGGAATTAACAGCGAATACTGGCAACCCATCGTTGAACACAAAGAAGCACGATTGAGAGCCTTAGCCTTTTTCAAATAATTAGAGTGAATATTATGGACAACTCTCTATGGCTTGATAACTTTCTCAACATGTATCGAGAACTCGGAACCGACAATTTCGACGTGCTAAAGACGGTTTATCACCCTGATATCGAATTCCAAGATCCGCTGCATCATGTCAGCGGAATTGCAGCGCTTACCCACTACTTCGAGAACCTCTACACTCAGGTAACGAGCTGTTACTTTCATATCGAACACACTTTCGAAGCGAACGACGAAGCTTCTGTTTACTGGACGATGCAGTTTGCTCACAAGCAATTAAATGGACAAAAGCCAATCGAAGTACAAGGACACAGCCACCTGAAGATGCTCGACGGCCAAGTGGTTTATCACAGAGACTATCTTGATGTCGGATCTATGTTGTACGAACACATTCCAGTGCTGGGCTGCGCCATCAAATCCATCAAAAAGAGAGCGAGCCAATAATGCGTATTATGATCACAGGCGCGACCTCAGGTATCGGCCAATCACTCGCTATCGATTACGCTCAACAAGGGCATCAGGTGATTGCTTGTGGCCGTAACCCAGACAAGCTGCAAGCCTTAGTTGATTCTCACGAGACAGACTTATCGCACTCGTCAATTGACCCACTCTGTTTTGATTTGACCGATTACCACAATTTCCCAGCACTCGACCAAGATAAACCGCTCGACCTACTGATCTTGAACGCGGGTGATTGTGAGTACATCGATGATCCTGTCAATTTCGACGCAGAGTTATTCGAGCGCGTCATCAACATCAACCTAATTTCAATTGGCTATGCCCTTAAAGCTTGGCTAAAAAACATCAAGCCCGGCGGCCGCTTGGTTTTGGTGAGTTCAAGCGCGAGCTTTCTACCACTGCCAAGAGCCGAAGCTTACGGCGCTTCAAAGGCCGCTCTCACCTACTTAGGTAGAACGCTCTCAGTTGATCTCGCCGAGCACAACATTCATGTCTCAATTGTGCACCCAGGCTTTGTTGAAACACCATTAACCGAGCGAAACTCCTTCGCTATGCCTATGATTATTAGTAGCGAGGCAGCCACTCAACGAATCGTAAATGGTATTGCTCAAGGAAAGAGCGAGATCGATTTCCCAAGACGATTCATATTAATAATGAAATTACTAAGAATGCTACCGACTCCAGTGTGGCAAAAACTCGCTTCAAGGATGGTATAACAATGAAAAAAATCGCCATTATAGGTTCAGGCATCTCTGGACTGACTTGCGCACATGTATTAGATAAGCACCACGACGTTACGGTATTCGAGAAAAATGACTACGTCGGCGGGCACACTGCTACGGTTGATATTGAACACCGAGGCACGGCGTTTTCAATTGATACTGGCTTCATCGTTTTCAACGACAGAACCTACCCAAACTTCAACAAACTGCTTGAGCAACTCGGTGTAGAAAGGCAACCCACCGAAATGAGCTTTAGCGTACACAACACCACAACTAAATTCGAATACAACGGCCACAGCATTAATTCGTTATTCGCCCAGAGGAGTAATATTTTCAAACCTCAGTTCTGGTCTTTAGTTTCTGACATTCTCAAGTTCAATAAGTTATGTAAGGCCCAGTTTGAAAGCAATGAATTCACACCAGATGTCACCCTTGGCAGCTTCCTAAGCGACAACCAGTTTTCCGACTTTTTCAGCCAGCACTACATCTTGCCGATGGGTGCGGCTATCTGGTCGACAAGCTTAGAAGAGATGGAAGAGTTCGAACTTAAATTCTTTATTCAGTTCTTCTACAACCACGGCCTGCTCGACATTGCTAACCGCCCGCAATGGTATGTAATTCCTAAAGGGTCGCGCTCTTACGTTGAAATTATTCTTTCACACTTAAATAAACCCGTAGCGTTAAATACATCAATTAAACAAGTGACTCGCCAAGAAACGGGCATCACGATTGAATTCGAAGACGGCGCTACACAAGACTTCGACGAGGTAATATTTGCGTGTCACTCAGACCAAGCCCTGCATTTGCTGGGCGATGCGACAGAGCAAGAGAAACAGGTTCTAGGCGAGATCCCATACAGTCGTAATGAAGTGGTTCTGCACACTGATACCCGCTTACTGCCAGATAGAAAGCTGGCTTGGGCAAGCTGGAACTACATGTTGGATGGCGACAGTCAGCGACCTGCCTGTGTGACATACAACATGAACATTCTGCAAGGCATCGAAAGCCAAGATACCTTCTGCGTAACCCTAAACCAAAGTGACGCGATAGCGCCTGAGAAAATCATTCGCAGCTTCGTTTATCATCACCCGGTACTTAACTCGAATACGGTAGAAGCCCAGCATAAGCGCGATCAGATCTGCGGCAAAAACAACACCCACTTTGCAGGTGCTTATTGGTACAACGGATTTCATGAAGACGGTGTTCACAGTGCACTCGATGTCACGAAGCGCTTTGGCTTAGATTTGAGCACGAGTTCAGTACGATGAACACTCACACCATGACATCCGACATGGAGATAGCATCAGAAAAGAGTGAAGAGCTCAGCGGCATTTACTGGGGCAACGTACGCCACCGCCGATTTGGCGATATTACTCATGAATTTAGCTACCAGTTATACATGATGGGATTAGATCTCGATGAAATCCCTCAAACAACAACTCGCAGTCGTTTGTTTGGTACTCAATGGTATAACCCGATTCGCTTTGTCGAATCGGATTATCTCGCTGAAAAAAAAGAAAATGCCACCACAGATGAACCAAAATCACTTAAACAACGTATAGCCTCTAAAGTGCAAAAACTTGGTGGGGTGTGGTCTGATTCAAACCGTGTGACGATGCTGGCTCAGTGCCGCTGTTTAGGTATCTATTTCAGCCCAATCAACTGTTTTTTCTGTTACGACGAGACTGGTGATTGTCGCTACATGTTGGCCGAAGTGAGTAACACGCCATGGCGGGAAAGACACTATTATCTCATCGACATGCACAAAGAATTGAAAGTAAAAAAAGAGTTTCACGTTTCGCCGTTCATGGATTTAGACATGAACTACTTGTGGAAAATAAAGCCACCAACGAAACGGACGTTAGTACACATCGAGAGTCATCGTAGCGATAAAATTTTTGACGCCACGCTTGCACTCTCAAAGCAGTCGGTAACAAAAGCAAACATTAGGAAAACGGTACTGCGGATCCCAGCAATGACAATCAAAGTTGTAATGGGTATCTATTTTCAGGCTCTCAAATTATTTCTGAAAAAAGTACCGTTTGTGGCGCATCCAGATTCAGCATCTAAAACGCCTTAAAGATGTCTAAATTGAAGGCTTGGGTAAGCTTAACGAGACAAACAGTTCTAGCCCCGAGTCAGTAAAACTAAATTTAAAACAATTTCTCAGCGAGGTTTCCATGGAACAGCTTGCCAAACAAAACAACAACGTAGAACAACAAGCTAAAGCCGTTGCTGTTTCAAGCAACTGCAAATATCGAGCTCTGATTTTCAAGGTTCTAGAACGTCTGCAATTCGCAAAACTCGAAGTGATAGAACGAGACCAACATTCGGTGTTTGGAGACAGAGAAGCGACTTTAAGCGCTCAAATCGTTATCCATGATGCGAGCTTCTATCGAGACGTAGTAATGAGCGGCAGTATTGGGGCATCGGAGGCCTACATTGACGGCAAGTGGACCAGCCCCGATCTCACTCGCGTGATTCAAATCATGGCGCGAAACCAAGCTCAACTGGATGAACTGGACGACAAAACACAGTGGATTTCTAAATTCAAAAATCTACTTCTTCGTCGTAAGAATTCCAACACCGAACAAGGCTCAAAAAGAAATATTCTTGCCCACTACGACATCGGCAACGAGTTGTATGAACGCTTTCTTGATTGCTCAATGCAGTACTCTTCCGCTATCTACAGCGAAGAAGCAGAAACCCTATCCAAAGCTCAGCAAAACAAAATGAAAACCATCTGTGAGCGATTAGAGTTGTCAGAGAAAGATAACGTGGTCGAGATAGGCACAGGCTGGGGTGGCTTAGCTATATTCATGGCGCAACACTACGGATGCCATGTCACCACTACCACAATCTCAGATGCCCAACACGCGCTTGCAGAACAGAGAGTAAAAGCGCTTGGCTTAACCGACAAAATCACCCTGCTTAAAGAGGATTATCGTAACCTCACTGGTGAGTATGACAAGTTGGTCTCTATCGAGATGATTGAGGCGGTCGGTCATGAATATCTCCAGACCTTCTTTGAGAAATGTTCATCGCTACTTAAACCTTCAGGCAAGATGCTGATCCAAGCGATTACTATTGCCGACAGCCGTTACGATAAATACCGTAAAGGTGTCGACTTTATTCAAAAGTACATCTTCCCCGGCGGTTGCCTACCTTCGGTTTCAGTGATGACCCAACACCTTGCGACCAGTACAGACCTTGTTGTCCAAGAAATCGATGACATTGGCCTGCACTACGCTCGAACGCTTAATGATTGGAATGTTGCCTTTGAAAACAGTTGGGAAGAGTTAGAGTCTCTCGGCTATTCAGAAGAGTTTAAGCGCTTGTGGATCTTCTACTTCTGCTACTGTGAAGGTGCATTCAAAGAGCGCGTGATCAGCACTCATCACTTAGTTGCTAGAAAACCTCGTTACTTTGGAGCAAAAGATGAAACGGTTTTGGATTATTAATCTCGTTCTGTTTCAAGCGACCTGGGTTTGCAGCGCGTTCTTTACCGAGCAAGCCCCGTTCGTGGCGCCACTGATTGTGGCCGTTCACTTCCTTCTCTCCCCTACTCGCAGTAGCGATCTGAAAATACTCATTTTATTACCATTAGGGCTGTTGCTTGATAGCCTCTTGCTTCACTTCGGCGTGTTTGCCGTCGACTCTGAAATTGCTAATCAATCGTGGTTCCCGGTGTGGCTTGTTTGCCTGTGGATCATGTTTTTAATCAGTTTTAACCACAGCCTAAATTGGCTTTTAAAATGCTCGAAAGTGATCTTGTTTGTCATAGGGTTCGTAGCAGGTACTAGTAGTTATTGGGGAGGCATCAAAGCAGGCGCCCTTCTTACTACTTGGCCAGATGCATCGGTAGTTGCTGCCCTTGCAATAAGTTGGGGGATTTTGTTGCCCTTACTGGTGGCCGCTTACTCCAACTTAGTACAACCCAAAATGGCAATCACGAGGTGACTTATGGCTTATTCACGCAACCCTACGCAAGCGTTCAAATCTGAGAGCGATGTTAGTCGCGTTCGCACTCAAACAAGCGAGCAATCAAGAAACCGACTATTTAGCTTGGTCACCCTAACCCTCATTTTCGCAGCACTCCTATTTACCGGAAATGCCAAAGCTTCTGCTGTCGATGATCTAAATAAACGCGGTCAAGGTGAAATGAGTTACCTGTTTTGGACTCTCTATTCAGCCGAATTCTACACCACACCTTCAAACTCTGAGCGAGCATTAAAGATTGAGTACTTTCGTTCGATTGATAGTAAAGATCTGGTAGACGCAACCAAAGATCAGTGGAGTAAGCTTGGTTACTCAAATAACAACATTCAACGTTGGTTGAAACCGTTGTACGCGATGTGGCCTAACGTGGAAGAAGGAAGCACACTCACGATTCGTGTCGCTGAAGATAACGTGAGTCGTTTTTATTTCGATGAGCAACCCATCGGTACCATCCAAGACAAACAATTTGGTGAAGCCTTTCTCGCGATTTGGTTATCTGAAAACACATCCGAGCCGGTTCTACGCAAACAACTTTTAGGTCTGAATAAATGAATCAAAAAACAAAAATACTAAAATTCGCCTTAGCCATTTTGACATTCACTTGGCTAGTGGGTTGTGGCTCTGCAAGTTTAGAAAATCACGTAGACACTACGCCAGAGCTTAAGCTTGAAACCTTTTTCAACGGTGAACTTAAAGCCTATGGCATGGTTCTCGACCGTTCGGGCGATTTACTGCGTCGCTTTGATGTCAAGCTCGTCGCGACTTGGGACGGTGACAAAGGAGAAATCAAAGAGTGGTTCTCTTTTGCTGATGGCGAGCGTTCAACACGCGTTTGGAACCTGGTAAAAACCGGCGAAAACACCTATTCAGGCACCGCCAACGATGTCGTTGGAACCGCTTATGGTGAGACCCAAGGTTCTGCTCTGTATTGGAAATATGACTTAGAAATCGAAGTAGACGGCAGTACCTATGAAGTGGTACTCGATGATTGGATGTTCTTGATGGACGACAAACGCTTGTTCAACAAAACCGAGATGTCTAAGTTCGGTTTTAAAGTGGGCGAAGTGATCTTGTATATCGAGAAGATTTAATTTAACTGGCATTTCTGATTCTCAGTTTCTTCAACGATAACCTTTACCCCAACAGATAATCTCAGCCCTTAATATAATCTCAGCCTACAATGCAATCTCAAGCCACAATATAAGATCAGCCCACAATAGAAAACTGTGGGCTGTTCTGTTTAATCCCTCGAATAGCATACCTGTATGCTCAAGCCTTTGTGCTAAGATGCGCCACCAGCATACATATGGGCTAAACTCAGTTGAGCGGATGTGATACACAGTTCCACCAATAAAGAGCACTTCCCCGTTGTTTCGCTAAGCGTAGATTCCCTACCATGAATAATTGAAAAGGCTTTAAAGCATGAGCAAGTTGACCTCAGCGGAGCGTAAAGCTCGCGACAATGAACGTTTCTCACAACGCGTAAACGACCGCAGAGAAAAAGGCGAAGACGTAGTTGCTTACGCATTGACCAACAAAAAAGCTGTAAAATTCCTGACTAAGTCAGAGAAAAAACGTTTCAACGAAACGAGAGCAACACTTCAAGAAGAGAAGCGAGTTAAAGAACAAGAAGAACTGAACCGAATCGAAGACGCGTTCACGACCAAACAGTTCGACGACGAATAATCACTTCTGCTCACTCAATAACGCAGGCTCTGCTTAGCAAACCTAAGTAAACGTGATCGTAAATTATTATGTCCGGGTGAGCACAAAAGTGTGCGACAATGCTCGGCGTAAATTCATATTCAAGGTTTATTATGAAACTTCTAGTTCGTAACCTATCGCGCTCTACTGCTGAGCAAGACATCCGTGTTCTATTTTCTGAGTTCGGCTCAGTAAAAGAGTGCAGCCTAGTTTTAGACCAAGAAACTGGCGAATCTAAAGGCTTTGCATTTGTTGAAATGCCTGAGCACGAAGAAGCTAAAGCTGCACTAAACAAGCTGAACTTGTCAAAGCTTGGCAAAAACACGATTCGTGTAAAAGTGGCTAACTCTTAATCGAGTAAACGCTTTATAAGCCACATGGCTTAGCTTAACAGCAGCACAAGCACAGATGATAAAGCCCGTAACGATATGACGTTTTCCAACGCAATATCGTTACGGGCTTTTTGCTGCTCACGATTCTCTTTTCACAACACGACCGATTCACTTATCGTTTGCGCTTACAACCCTTCATGTTCATCAATGGCACGCCTTGCTTCTGCCATTGAGCATCCAGATTCCATCACCAGCTGGGCGACCGTCATCGAGGGCGTAGCAGCTAACAACGATGCCAAACACACCACAGGCTTAGGCAGTACTTTGTCTATTGCAGTTGCTATCCAATCGTCTTTTTCATGAGTTAACATGGTTTTAAATTCAATGAGTTGATGATCTTGAGCCACCAACAGCCAGTTGCGTGAACGTCGAACTCGCTTCAACTGGCATCCACACTCAGTCGCATTCGCCATCACTTGGCTTTTATCACTCACACGATGTACAAAACTATTCAGTGGGACACTAAACATAACTCTCTGCCAACCAACCTATACCAATCATTCAAGCGCTCTCTAACTACCACTCGGCAACTCAAAATTCTCTATCAATAAAATCATGCTTAGAATTACACAGGCACAAAAAAACCGCCAGTGATGCGCTAGGCAGCCTCGCGGTTTTTCGTTCTTTAAAGCCCAAAGCTCAGCATCAGCGGCTAAGCATTTTCAATTCAACATGGATAATCAGCAGCAGCTTTTTGAATTGCCCTGATCACAGCAGTTTGAATTTTCCAGGCCTCCTCGCTCAAGACCCTCAATCGCATCAGCCAACGCAGCAAATGATTGCTCAATATTGTCACGTGAAGTCGCGATGTTCATTCGCATAAAATGATAACTTTCAGCGCCAAACCAACCGCCCGGCGTTAACCCCATTTTAGCTTGTTCAAACACCACACTTTTCAATTCATCTTCCGAAAAGCCTAAGCCTGAAAAATCAAACCACACTTGGTAAGTGCCTTGCGGTTGGAAGACTTTTAACTGAGGAATTCGCTGCTCTGCAAATTCGGAAATCCACTTAACTGTGTCTTGCAGATACGCCAACATACCATCTAACCACTCTTCACCCTTTTCGAAGGCAGCAATCGTCGCAAACGTCGTCAAGGCATTACCATGGTCAAGATACATCGCCGCGACATGGGTTTTGAACGCTTCAAATAGCTCATTGTTGTTGGTGTACACATAGCCGTTTGAGATGCTGTGCATGCCGAAGGTTTTCGCCGGAGAGCCAATCAAGGTGATGACCTTATCGTAATCAAAGCTGGTCAAGCTAGTGAAAGCGTGACCTTCAAAGATAATGTCTGAATGGATTTCATCACTGATGATCAACACATCGTGGCGCTTGGCGATCTCGATGACTTGTTCAATTTCTTGCTGTGTCCACACACGACCCGTTGGGTTGTGAGGATTACAGAAAATCATCGTTTTTACTTTGTGTTCGATTATCTGCTGTTCCATACCATCGAAATCAATGCGGTAACCTTGCTCATCATTAATCAATGGGCTGCTCACCACCTGACGATTAGCCTTGTCCACCAAGTTAGAAAACTGGTGATACGCTGGCGTATGGATTAGCACACCATCACCTTCATTGGTGAACTGGCGCAGTAACAATGCAATACCAGAAAGCACACCCGGCACCTGAACGAACTTATCAGCAGCTAGGTTCAAGCCATGACGCTTTGAATACCATTGAGAAAGCGCTTCAAACACCGCCTGCTCATGAAACTCGTAAGAGTACACACCGCGCCCAACCAAACGATTCAGCTCTTGAGTGATCGGTTCTGCTACCTGAAAATCCATATCAGCCACCCAATATGGGAAGACATCAGTGGTGTTGTAGATACCTTGTAGCATCTGCGGTTTACTTTTAATAAACGCATTTTCGCCGTAGTTAGATGCACTGTTAAAGCTGGTCATATAGATTTCCCAAAGTTTACATTCGATAATTTGTAATCAAATCGATCACACTCATATCAGTAAGACGTTTTCTTTTTTGAAAAAGACGAAAAATGCACAAAAAAACGTCATTAAAAACACGATTTATATCTTAAAGTGAGTGGGCGTTTGCTGATCGCCCCTAAGAATCTCTATAAAGGCTCTGATTTTCTTCAAGTTATACATATCGCGGTGCACCAAAGCCCAAACAGGCATTGGCCAAACCAAACTGGAAGAAACTGAGATCAAATCCTCATCTCTCTCCACAAATTCCCTGGGCATAACCGCAATACCACACCCCGACTCCAAAGCTCGTGCGGCTACCTGAACACTCGAACACAGAAATACAACCTGCGTTTCTGGAACCGTGTCGTAGATCCATTCATTCCACAGCAGATGTTGCGGCCTCTCTTTCATGGCGATAAAACGATGCTGCTGCCAGTTATTGTCTTGCGGTAATCCATACTGCTCGATATAGCTTTTGTGCGCGCACAACACCATCTCCACACTGGCGATTGGGAACACGATATTGTCTGGTGTCGTAGGTTTATCGCCACTACGAATCGCAATATCCGCCTCACCATATTCAAGGTTAAATTTCCTCAAATCACCAATAAAATCAACACGCATATTGGGGTAACAACGCTGATATTGTTGGATAACAGGCATCAGCATACTTGCCATATCGTTTATTGCAGTAACGGTTAACGTGCCAGAAAGTGCCTGTTCTTTACTTTTGATTTGTGCGCCTAATTGCGAGAAGTGATTCTCTGTCACCTCACCTAAGCGCATGATCTCTAGCCCGGCTTCAGTCGGTAAATAACCTTTGTCATTTCGTTGGAACAACAACACACCAAGCTCAGCTTCGAGAGTGTCGATATGCCTCATCACGGTTGAACGGTGCACGCCCATTTCTTGAGCGGTAGCACTCAGTGTTTGGTGTTGAGCCAGCTTGTAGGCCGTTCTTATCTCATTCCACTTATCCATTTTCTCGCCTTTTCATTTAGCTGCCTCTCGATGTTGCACGTTGCAAAAATGCACATCTCCGTTTTATTTTCGCTCATTTATTACAAATATGAAACGCACTAAGCTATTTCCCCATAGATAAGTGGCTTCTGTGGTCGACAAACGGCCTGCCGCAAAAAAGACAAAGTATGAATAAAGGGCAAAATATGAAAAAGGTAGACGTACTCATTATTGGTGGTGGTTTCGCTGGCGTAGCAGCTGCGCAAGAACTTGAGAAAAAAGGCGTGAGCACGTTATTGGTTGATAAAAAAGACTACTTTGAAGTGACCTACGCGACTCTTCGTAATGCTGCTGCACCAGCGGTGACCAAAGACGATGCGAGAAAGCCCTACCAATCTTTCTTGAAAGGCGCTTTTCTTCAAAGTGGTGTCAGCGAATTAACACGTAACCAAGCCACATTGGATAATGGAAGTACCATTGACTTTAAGATGGCGATCATTGCTTCAGGTACTCGCTACCCGAGCATGCCAATCGCGAAATAGAGCTCTGCGTTCAACCTAACCGATCGCAACAACGAACTATTACAGCACAATCAAAACATCCAAAATGCAGAGAACATATTAATCATTGGTGGCGGGGTCGTGGGGGTGGAGCTGGCAGGAGAAATCGCACACGCCTTCCCTAGCAAAAAATTGGTTCTCGCACATAGAGGTGAAGCATTGCTTGATGGCTTCAAGAGCAAAACCAGAAGAGTCGCATTTCAGCAGTTAACAGCACTAGGTGTCGAAGTAGAATTTAACACGGGTTACCAAAACATCTCGGGAAGCTATATCGACCAACGAAGCGGTAAAACGGCGACCGCAGACATCGTATTCGAGGCGGTTGGCACCTTACCCAATAGCGAGTTCCTGCAAGCTCAGTTGCCACACGTGTTAAATAACAAAGGCTTCATCAAGGTGAATAGCCAGCTAGAGGTGTCAGGAGAAGACAACCTATACGCACTCGGTGATGTCGCCGATGTTGGCGAAGCTAAGCTGGGTTATCTTGCTCAGCAACAAGGGGAGTACCTCGCTCGCCTGATCAGCAACAAGCTAAAGAGCAAATCGACAAAAGGTTACAAGCGAAATCCATTAATGGCACTGATTCCAACAGGGCCAAAAAGCGGCGTTGCCGAGATGCCTTTTGCTGTTACAACTTTTAAACCCTTGCTCAATATGAAGCAAAAAGATTTGTTCATTAATAAAGTTTACAGTGCCTTTGAACGCTAAGCGCGTACTGCCAATTGGTTTTGACAGCGTTACGCATGCTTTATGACGCTACTTATGATGGGGTAGCATTGCTTAGGCTTTAGCCTCTACCACAATTTCTGTTTTTACCGAGTTAGCGATAAAGCAGTTTTTGTGCGCCAAATGATGCAGTTTGTCGAGTTGTTTGGCGGTTGGTATCTTAGAACCGGAGAACACAATGTCAGGTCGCAAAGTCACCTTAGTGACCGATGAGCGGCCTGATTCATCTTCCTCAAGCACACCAACAGCATCATCCACATAAGAGTCGACCACATACTTCTGCTTTCCAGCAATACCCAAAAACGTCAGCATATGGCAGCTAGACAGTGCCGCAATAAAGGCTTCTTCTGGATCAACGTTGGCCTCAACTGAAAACGGCAGTGGCACAACATGAGGAGAAGACGAAGCAGGCACAGTGACACCGCCATCGAAATCCCACATATGCCCTCGGCTGTATTGGTTATCACTAAAGGCTTCATCGTCACCACGAGCCCAACGAATCACCGCACTATATTCAGACATAATCCCTTCCTCTATCCATTAGTTATCAAATAATTGGTTCTCAAACGACGAGTTATTTAGCGATCAGCAGGGTGATTGACACCATCATTAGTCACCACATCGCCAATATCAAAAGGGTTCACCCCTTCCAAACAACCGGTGTTAAACCCATATTCATTAGGGCTTGAACGGCGTTGATGATGGGTATAGATACCGCAGTTTGAACAGAAGTAATGTTTCGCGGTGTTGGTATTGAATTGATAAAGCTTAAGATGCTCAGCGCCTTTCAAAATCTTAATACCATCCAGCGCCACAGACCCCACAATCGCCCCTCTACGACGGCAGATAGAACAGTCACAACGGCGCGGCTTTTCTATTCCGTTAGGTAGGCTGAGTTCTAACTCAACTGCACCACAATGGCAGGTGGCTTTGTGAAAAGGTTGGATAACCGTGTTACCGACGACTTTCATTTCTCTCTCCATCACGTCCTTGTATCGAACTATCTTAACGAGAACCATTTACCTTGTCCGTAACCAAGCTTTGAATTTAGCATTTTTAGAACAATCAACTTATCCATAAAATCTTCAATAGTTCTCAGTTTTACAACGATATCGCCCTACATTAATAATCGTTAATCTAAGCACAACCGATCCTTAATCCTTATGCAAGTAAGCTCTCTCTATCAATAAAAATAGAGAGAGAAAAAACGTGAATATACTTGGATACTTACAAAAAATCGGCAAAGCACTGATGGTGCCGATCGCCGTACTGCCTGCTGGTGGTTTGATGCTAGGGCTCGGTTATGCCCTTGATCCATCAGGTTGGGGAGCTAACAGCGCTTTAGCAACCATACTCGTATACGGTGGCAAGGGCATTATGGATAACCAAGCGTGGTTATTCGCGGTTGGCGTCGCTTATGGTTTAGCGAAAGACAATAACGGCGCTGCTGCTCTATCTGGCCTATTAGGTCTGCTCATAGTGGAAATGATCGTGGGTAACGTGAATGTTATCTCACAAATCACCGGTGTCCCTGTCGACCAAATGAGCGCATCTGAACTTATCGCCTCCAATGCAGCGGTGAGTGCATTCACTGGCATCATGATAGGTATTGTCGCCGCCACTCTATATAACCGATTCCACACCATAAAACTGCCTGCTGTTCTTGGGTTCTTTGGCGGCAAGCGTTTCGTTCCAATCATCACTTCTCTGGCCGCGATTAGTATCAGCTTAGTCATGGTTTATGTGTGGCCTGTCGTCTACGGAGCACTGGTTGAGTTCGGCATTTCTATTTCTGAAATGGGCGCGACAGGCGCTGGCCTCTATGGTTTCTTTAATCGCTTACTTATTCCTGTTGGCTTGCACCACGCACTTAACCAAGTTTTCCTATTCGATTTAGTGGGCATCAATGACATTTCTAAATTCTGGTCGGGCACCGGTGAACTCGGTGTAACAGGTATTTATCAAGGTGGCTTCTTCCCTGTTATGGGTTATGGCTTACCGGCTGCATGTTTAGCGATGTACCACTGTGCAAAACCAGAAAACAAAAAGAAAGTCGGCGGTATTCTAGGTGCTTCCGCATTAACCGCTATCTTAACCGGCGTAACAGAACCGATTGAGTTTGCCTTCATGTTTGTAGCACCTGTGCTTTATGTTATTCACGCGCTTCTTGCCGCTATGTCGCTATACATTGCTGCCAGCATGCAGTGGATCGCTGGCTTTACCTTCAGTGGCGGGTTAATTGACTTCGTGTTGTCTTACAATCTTCCACTCGCAGTCAAACCTTACATGTTGATACTTCAAGGTCTGTTCTTTGCGACGATTTACTACTCAATATTCCGCTTCGCCATCCTAAAGTTCGATTTAAAAACACCGGGACGTGAAGATGTAGACGTAGCAGAAGTAAACCAAGTTTCATCGAATGAGAAAGCGGCGCAATACTTAAAAGCGCTAGGTGGACATGCGAATCTAACCAGTATCGATTCATGTATCACAAGACTGCGCTTAACACTTAAAGGCATCAGCATTGTTGATGAAGCGACACTGAAAGCGATTGGTGCAATGGGCGTGGTAAAAATTGGGGCTAACAACCTTCAGGTTATTATTGGCACAGAGGCAGAGGAGATTGCTCATGCGATGACTCAAATCCCTAAAAGCCAAGACCTAACATCGGTCCCACTTCCGAGTTAAACCCAGCGTCACTAAAGTACTGCACACGTTACTGTGCACATTACAACACTCAGGCCAAAGCGATTCGCTTTGGCTTTTTTTGTAGGCGGTAATGTGTGCTTGCACGGTTACTCACTTAAAATTTAGGACGACTATAGATTATATGCATAGCATTCAGTTGGTTATAAGCAATAATCTTGATATGTTAAGCGGATGAATTCGTGTATATACGATGTTAAAATCGTTATAACAGGTTCAACGCAGTATCTGTGCAAATCTTGGGCATTTTTACTATGCTGTCATAATTATTATGGAATTAGCATGCATATCAGCTAGTTAAACCGTATTGTTTAACCTCTTTAGAGGTGACCTTTTTTTCTCGTGATGTTATTCTACTTAAGATATTTCAGATAAAATCTGGCCTAAAAGGATTCATTGTATGCTTAAGCATCTAACTGTAAAAAACTATAAATCAATCAATCGGTTAAACCTTGATCTAGGTAGGGTCAACGTTTTCATCGGTGAAAACGGCTGCGGTAAAAGTAACATACTAGAAGCATTGGCTCTTGTTGGTGCGGCTGAAGCTAACAAGTTAGATAATGAATTTTTGTCCAGTCGCGGTATTAGAGTTACTTCACCAACATTAATGCGTTCAAGATTTTCTGATTCAAATATTGATAAACCGATAGAGATTTCCGTAAATTTTTCAAGTAATGCTAATCCTCATGTCTACAAATTGAAAAATGATAATGAACCTTACTCAAAGTGGACATCTTCTTCAGGTGAGCGTATTAGCTTAACTAAACTAGAAATTACAGAACTAGCTACAGCATTAAATGATTTAAAAGATAAGTCAGATGAAAGTTTTGAAATAGATGAAATTGACCCTAAAAGTATAAAGTCTTTATTTGAAAGTTACTTTAAAGAAAGAATGACTTTTCTAAAAGATGAATCAAGCGACGAAAAAATCAACCTTAAAGATTTCATTATATTTTCACCTGAAAATACAGCTTTAAGAAATTTTTACCAAGAGGGGCAAATAGAACCTCTTGGTATAAATGGTGAAGGGCTACTTAAATTATTAAAAGTTATCAATGATAAAAAATCAGATCAAATTGATGTAATTAAGAAGTCACTGAAGCTTTTTGGTTGGTTTAAATCGGTAACTATCCCGAATGAGTTGTGCGAACAAGATGATAAAATCGTTATTAATGATAAGTATTTAGAGTCAGCAAAATTTGATCAAAGAAGTGCAAATGAAGGGTTTTTATTTATTCTTTTCTATATGGCGCTGATTGTATCTAATGAAACACCAAAAATATTTGCAGTTGATAATATCGATGCCTCATTAAACCCTAAAATGTGTACAAAAATAATTAAAGATATAGCGTTATTGACAAAAAAATACGATAAACAAGTGTTTTTAACAACTCATAATCCTGCCATCCTTGATGGACTCGATTTAAATGACCCAGAGCAGAAATTGTTTGTAGTTTCAAGAACTCGTTCAGGTAGCACTAGAGTTAAAGAAATTACAATTGATAGTAAGCCGCGTTCGTCTTCTGACGAAGATCTCAAGTTGTCAGAAGCAATGCTTCGTGGCTATCTTGGTGGATTACCAAAAGGATTTTAATTATGTATTTTGGTCTTGCATGTGAAGGTACGACAGATCAAATTGTATTAGAAACGGTAATCTGTGGTTATTTTGATGATGAAGATTTAGATGATGAAATACATCAGTTTCAACCACCGTTTGATGAGAGCAAGAGAAAGCAAGCTGGGTTTGGGGGCTGGGAATTATTATTAGAATATTTACGATCAACTCGTTTTCGAGATGATGCATTGAACTGTAATTATATGGTTGTACATGTTGATACTGATATCTCAAAAAATATTGGATTTGATGTTCCTCATGTTAACGAAAGAAATGAAGAGATAACAGTTGATCTACTTACTGAAAATGTAATTAATCGATTAACTCAGGAAATCAATTCAGGTAAGGCTGGGTTTTATGATGAACACTCAGAAAAAATCATATTTTGTATTGCAGTTCATTCAATAGAATGTTGGCTTAACGCTTATTACGATACGAAAAAATTGAATAATCCAAAAATAAAAAACTGCGAAAAAGGCTTACGCTATATTTTGGTAAATAAACATTCGTATAAAGATCGAGAGATTGTAAAAGATTATGATTTTTATAAGATATTATCTGAACCACTCTTGGATAATCGAGTTTTAGAAAAGTTGAAAGCTAAAGATCCTAGCTTAAGTCACTTTGTTGGTCAATTAGACGCTATTGAAGCACCCTAACTTGTTATAACAAATAAGGATTAAGGTGTTGTGTAGCCAACACTAAATCCCGAATATTGAACAAGCCCGAAGCCACTTTATTAAGTAAATTGTACAATTAAATTTGAAGGGCGCATCGCTTTGAGGTTCTTCTCAAGGCGAACGAGGCCAAGGTAAGGTTGTAATAATAATCTTATCAAACAGTTAACCAATTTTTGTTTCTTTCTTCGTCAAGCCTCCTCTGATTTCGTACATGTGGAGGCTCTTATGAGAATCGTATCTTTTACTGAAGTTAGAAATAGTCTCAAGGCTGTTTGGGATGGTGTCGTTAATGATGCTGATACAACAGTCACTACAACACGTCGTGATTCTGAAGATGCTATGGTTATGTCTTTAGACTACGACAAACATTCCCTAAGGTTAACGTTCAAAATAGAGGCGAGCTCTTAACCCTGGGTTGTTGTCTCTTAAAATAAGGTGAGCGTGGTGACGCTTTACTACTGCATCAACCAGAGACAAGCCAAGGCCATTGCCAAATTCCGTTCTACTTTTATCTGCACGGAACATAGGCCGACACACATTCATCTTATCTTTGTCTGATATCCCTATACCGTTGTCTGCCACCGTGACACCAAAGTAATCAACCACCACTTCAATTTCGCCCTTTTCCGGTGTGTATTTCACTGCGTTTTCAACCAAGTTGAAGACAGCCCTGAAGAGTAAACTTTTATCCCCCAATACTTCGCACTCTTGGTCTAGACGACAAACCAAACTCTGTTGTTTCATTTCAGCAATAGGGCTAATAAATTCAATCGCATCTTGAGCTATTTTCCCAAGGTCCACGCGCTCTGTGGCGATCAAAGTTTGCCCGCTATTCAGCTTAGTGATCTCTAACATACTATTGAATAGCGATAGAATGAGTTCCAGCTCATCATGGCAAGCAGAGAACTGCTCTTGATGTTCGTCGGTCAATGTGGAATCCGATAATACCTCTTCTAAGAGTAGCTTTAGCCGAGCCATGGGAGTGCGCATATCGTGAGCCATGCCTACTGTTAACGACTTCAATGACTCTTCATTTTTAGCCATTTGCTCAATCATGAAGTTGAGATGGATCGCCAAAATATCAAATTCATCGTCTTGTTTGGAAACAGGGATTTTTACGCTTTTTTCACCACACAGCACTCGATTCATCGCTTGGTTGACTCTTTCTAAACGCTTTAAGATCAGAACCGTAAAAAACAGAGCCGCGATCAGCATAACTGCAATAGGCAGCACGATGCCAGAAAATACAATCGGGATCAGGGTTTTTCGATACTCTTCCACCGCCTTTATATCAATACCAATCACCAAGCGATGCGTATCTCCAATGCTAATGTTGGCGGTTTCAGACATAAGAGAAATAACGGGATAATACGTGGTTATTGAAGGACTTGTTTGCTCAGAAAGGCGATAGTAAAAATTGGTGTCGGACGTTTGCTTTACGGCAAGTAACCTTTCAACGTCCTCTTTACTTTGATTGGCTGCATAACTGAATTCGGATGACTCATCTTGCAGCTGTCGAATCAACTGCGCTCTATGAAACGCATCTGAATCTTTATATACCTGCCTAATCACGACGACATTAATCACTGTCACCAACACAAACAATCCGACTAGAGTCTTAAATACGGAGGAGCGAGTGAGGGAGTAATCATCGACGAAGGACATAACCTGCCCCTCTCACTGTATGAAGCAAATCAGGGCAACCTGCTTCTTCAAGCTTCCTTCTTAAATTGGCGACATGAACATCAATGACATTGGTTTTCGGGTCAAAGTGGTAGCTCCAAATAGCCTCAAACAAGCGCATTCTTGAAACAACTTGCTCACTGTGCTCAACGAAATACTGAATCAGTTGAAACTCTTTCGGCTGCAATTGGAGATCTTGGTTTTTACACACTACTCTATGAGCGCGTAAATCGATTTCTAAGCAGTCATATATCAAATTTGTCTCAGTAACGGGTTGACGTTTAGTTCTATTGATAATGATGTCTACTCGTGCAACAAGCTCAGCCAGAGCAAAAGGTTTTATCAGATAATCATCACTTCCTGCTTGAAGGCCATTCACGCGATCTTCCACGCTGTCCATGGCACTCAAAATTAATACCGGTAAATTTTCTTCTGTCGCTTTGATTGCAGAGAGAACTTTCATTCCATCCAAATACGGTAACATGCGATCAAGAATCACCAGTTGATACTCGGAGCTTAACGCCATCATTAAGCCTTTTTTGCCATCTTCTGCTTGGTCGACCGCATAACCATGTTCTTCAAGACCTTTGGCCACAAATTCTCTTGTGGTGGTGTCATCTTCGATAATTAGTATTTTCACTACTTCCCCCTTTATCGGAGATAAATATTATCGTAAACCAAACACTTATCGCCAAAAAAAAGAAAGGCTCGCGTGACTAATGCGAGCAAGATGCAACTTAGGGGGTAAACTGCAATTCGGTAATAAAGTTTATTTGATCAATAAAGCTTCAAAGGCACTATAGATCTATCGTCATTGAGGTTTCATTTTCAATAGATTAACGATAATTAATCTCTGCCTGATTTCTCGACCAAGTCATTAAAATTCTCAAACAGATAATCCAAAAACAGCCGAATACGTTTCGGCTGATATTTCTTGCTGATATACACCACATTCAAGTCGGCGCTCGATACTGACGTCGAGGTGTTGAAGTTCTTCATGTAGCCATTAAGTAGCGTCACAAGGCGTTGGTTATTGATGTCATCTTGCACATCGAGTACCGACTTCAACGCAATCCCTTCTCCTTGCAATGCCCAGTATCGAATCACTTCACCATCGTCTGAAAAGCGCTTCGGCACAACCGTCACAGCCTTCTTCATATCATGATCTTGAAAGTGCCATGTCTTGAGCTCTTCATTGCTACGCAGCATAGCCAAACAGTCGTGCTCGACCAAATCTTGTGGTGTTAACGGCGTTCCATGCTTGGCAAGATATTCTGGTGAAGCACACAGCACTCGTCGGCTTGGTGATAAGCGTCTTGAGATCAAGCTACTGTCGACCAATTCCCCATAACGGATCACGATGTCCATGCCTGATTCAGCGATATTCGATAGGTGATCGTTCAAATACAGGTAGGGAATAACGTCTGGATACTGCTGACAAAACTCCGACAGAATAGGAAGGATGTACTGTTTTCCGATGTCTTTAGGTGCCGCAATCTTTAGTGGGCCTTTAACCTCTTTGACGCCATTTTGAATCAGGTTTTCAGCCTCGCTGACGTTATCCAATATCTCCAGACACGCCTTGTGATACAGCTCGCCAGAGTCAGTTAAAGACACATGTCTTGTGCTTCGGTTCAGCAGTTTCACACCATATCGCTCTTCCAACGCCTGAAGCCTTGCTGTCATGGTCGCAGGAGAAAGCCCTAACTCTCGCCCCGCCGCAGCTAACCCGTGATGCTTAACAATGCTCACGAACATCGCCATGTCTGAAAACTTATCCACTCTTCGTCCTTCCTTTCCCTTTCATTCTTATTGTTCGGCATTACTGAATAATGAATTTATATTTTAGCTAATTATCAAATTTAGTCGAATAAATATAATAGCAACCATCAGCAGAACATGCAGGAATTCAAAACATGAAAAACGAACTTACGAACCAAGAAAAGCACACTTTCGTCATCATTGGTGGCACATCAGGTATAGGTAAAGCATTGGCGATGCAATTGAGAAACGAAAACAACACAGTACATATTGCGAGCCGACACACTGGCGTTGATATCACCAGTGAAAAATCAATTTGCGAATACTTCGAATCGATTGGTCCTTTTGAGCACTTGATAGTCACAGCGGGTTCATACGCTCCCGCAGGAAAAGTGACAGACGTAGCTATAGCAGACGCAAAAGCCGCATTTGATACCAAGTTTTGGGGAAGCCTAAACGTAGCCAAGCACGCCGCACGTTACATGCCTCCAAACGGCTCAATCACACTAACCACGGGCATGCTGTCACGCAAAGTGGTTGCTGGTACATACGTAAAAACCACGATTAATGCCGCGCTAGAGAGCGTAACTAAGGTGCTTGCCAAAGAGCTATCACCGATTCGAGTCAACGCCGTCAGCCCCGGCCTTACCATGACTGAAGCCTACAAAAATATGGATGATTCCGCTCGTGCAAGCATGTACGACAACGCCAAAAACAACTTACCCGCCGGCAAGGTTGGCGAAGCTTCTGAGATAGCGATGGGTTATCTGTTCGCGATTAATAACCCGTACGTAACCGGCTCAATCATCGATATCGACGGCGGCGCTTTGCTCAATTAAGTACTCATCACTAAGCCCATCAGAAACAGTAATCAACATTTAAGCGAGGGCGCCCAACATCGCGCCCTGTGCTACCCAAGTTTAAAAATAGGTACAACGTCATGAAACAAGAAAAGATCCCATTCCAAGTTTGGATACTGACACTCGCAGCGTTTGCAATCGGCACGGCTGAGTTTGTTATCGCAGGCATTCTGCCACAAATTGCGACATCCCTTTCGATCACCGAAGGTCAAGCCGGATACCTAATCAGTGCTTATGCGTTAGCTATCGTTATCGGCGGGCCTATCTTAACCATCTATCTAGCACGCTTTAACAAGAAGATGGTACTGATTGGCTTAATGGCACTGTTCATCATTGGTAATGTCTTATCTGCCCTTGCGCCAAGCTATCCACTTCTACTTACAAGCCGTGTTATCGCAGGCTTAGTGCAAGGCCCTTTCTATGGCATAGGTGCGGTTGTCGCGACCAACTTAGTATCTGAAAAAATGGCAGGTCGTGCTGTTGGTCAAATGTTTGCTGGCTTAACACTCGCTAACGTTCTTGGGGTTCCCGCTGGTACTTGGGTTAGCTTGCAATTCGGTTGGCACACCACCTTCTTTACCGTGGCAGCACTTGGCACCATCGCCATGATTTCAATCTTAACGTCAATAAAATCTTCAGGTCACAGCGAAGCGAAAGACATCAAAACTCAGCTGTTGGCATTCAAAAATCCAATGCTTCTCATCAGCTTGGCAATCACCGCTTTTGCTTGGTCTGGCTTCATGACGCTTTACGGTTACCTTGCGCCTATCGCCATGCACATCACGGGTTACGGTCAAGAATCAGTAACTTGGATCTTAGTGATTGTTGGTGTCGGCTTAATCATCGGCAACACCTTGGGCGGACGCTCTTCTGACAAAGATTTAGGCAAAGCATCGATGTTTTGGGCTATCGCGATGATCGTTTCATTAATAGTGGTAGGCCTTGTTGTAGACAACAAAATCCTATTCGTTGCCGCTGCATTTGTCTTTGGTATTGCATCATTTGCGAACGTTCCTGCTATGCAGCTTCGAGTAATGAATCACGGTGGCGAAGGCCAAGAACTAGCAGCAACCGCGAATATCTCAGCCTTTAACTTAGCCAATGCCTTTGGTGGATTCCTTGGTGGCATGGTACTCGACAGCCAACTAGGCGCAGGCATGATTCCGTTCGCAGCCATTGTTGTCCCAGTGATTGGTTTGTTTCTTATCGCAAAAGCCAACCGAGCTGAAAAGCCACAAAACGACTCTATCTTCAGCCCTGCGGAATCGAAATAGTGACCACCGCACGCTAAATCAATCAACACATGACCGACACAAGGTAAATACCATGAGCAAATTATTCGAAACAGCAGAACTCAAAGATCTAGAACTACAAAACCGTGTGGTTATGGCTCCCATGACACGCGCTCGTACAAGCCAACCTGGAAACGTGCCAAATGAAATGATGGCGACTTACTACCAACAACGAGCCAGTGCTGGGCTAATCATCACTGAAGCGACACAAATCTCAGATGACTCTCAAGGGTACTCATTCACGCCCGGCGTCTACACAAGCGAACAAGTGAAAGGCTGGCAAGGTGTCACCTCTGCCGCTAAAGAACAAGGCGCAGCGATATTCTGCCAACTATGGCATGTGGGGCGCGTGTCTCATCCAACCTTCCAAAAAGGTGAGCTGCCAATCGCGCCTTCGGCACTGGCTCCGGTAGAAACTCAGGTTTGGATCTCTGATGAGAATGGAAATGGCAACATGGTTGATTGCATTCAACCAAGAGAAATGACCCAAGCCGATATCGACCGTGTTGTTCAAGATTTTGCTCACTCAGCGAAAAGAGCAGTCGAGGCCGGGTTCAACGGAGTGGAAATCCACGGTGGTAATGGCTACCTGATTGACCAGTTCCTAAGAACCAACTCAAACAAACGCACCGACAACTATGGTGGCAGTCGTGAGAATCGACTTCGCTTTCTAATTGAAGTAGTTGATGCAGTGATTGACGCGATTGGTGCAGATAAGGTGGGTGTTCGTTTAGCCCCGTTCATCACCTTCAAAGACATGAATTGTCCAGACATCGTGCCAACGATTCTAGAAGCATCAAAAGCGCTGCAAGCTCGTAATATCGCTTATCTGCACCTATCAGAAGCCGATTGGGATGACGCGCCTGTGATACCTGAAAGCTTCCGCGTAGAACTAAGAGAGTTGTTCTCTAACACCATCATCGTTGCAGGCAGCTACACACCAGAACGCGCCGAAGAAGTGTTAAGCAAAGGCTACGCCGACCTTGTCGCATTTGGTCGCCCATTCGTAGCTAACCCAGATCTCGTATCACGCCTACAAAATGGAAACGAACTATCCGATCTTGATGGTGCCACTCTGTTCGGCGGCAACGAAAAAGGCTATACCGATTACCCAGCGTTGTAGTGGATTTTGAAGTGCTAACAATGCCTTAAGTTTTCTTTCAGGCAAAAGAAAGGCTCGCGTGACTAGTGCGAGCCTTATGCAGTTTAGGGGGTAAACCACAATCTGATATTAATTTGGGTAATTATTTAACTTATGAGCCAGTATGCACCTGTGCGCATTGATGTACTATTTTTATATGATTCATCGCGATAAATCAATCGATAAAAGTTAGAGTTTGGTCAATTTAAACCATACAGATTGAAATGATTTAGCGATCTACATCTCGAAAATCATCATAAAACCCATAAAAATCAGATCTATAGGCTTCTCATTTGCCAGTAGCCTTCACCATTGGTCGAGAGTTGGCTGTGTAAATAATCAAGCGTATCTGCGACTATTCCTGAAATGCCTTGTGGTGGGTTGAATAACAACAAACCACTGCCGATTAGACGATCATCACCCTTAGGGTCTCGAAGGCGAAGTTCCGACTTAATCGGACTTGGCAGCAAATCATCTTTCACTGCAGTAACACAGTGATTCAGAATCAGTGAGCTCTTGTCATCCGTGTAAAGCGGGTACCAAATTAGTGCAGATACCTTCTCAGATTGTTGATACGCCTTAACCAAGGCATCGATCACCGCTAGATATTCAGAATCGGTTTCATAGGAAGGATCGATAACAATCAGGTGATGATTATCGTGTTTTGCTACGTCGTCAGGCAACGCTTTAAGCCCATCACCCGCAGAAATAGTCAGCTTGCTTGAGACATCAAGGTCACGTTGTAACGTCTCAATATTAGTTTGCAGTAAATCAGCTTCATCTTGCTGAATATCTGAAAAATAGAAACTATCTTGGCTGCGGCCTTGTTGGTAAGTGATGGCTGCTGAGCCCGGATAGAGAGAGATAAGTTGATTCGGATTGTAGTATTCCAAGACCGACATAAAAGAACTGAATGCCGACGGAAGATAAGCCTTGTTGCGCCATAAGTACCCGACCCCTTCAGCGAACTCACCCGCGTGATTACTTGGCGCGGTGGTTAGGTCGTAACACCCTGTTCCTGAGTGCGTGTCGATAACATTGAGGCGAGAGTGTTGCTGCATTAATGATTTAACCAGTGCACTCAATACTGGATGCTTGAGTGCATCACCGTGGTCGCCTACATGACATTGATGTCGATATTCCATTCCCTTGCCTCATTTCTACTGACGTCATATAAACATACTTCATATAATGAGGGCTTGCCTGCTCAATCCATTGTTTTTTGAAATAGCCTCTCTTTTAACTAACTGACTGACTCTTATAAAAAATAAAGCCCTTCGTCTTGCTACAAACGAAAGGCTTTGCTGAACTCACTCGTTAGTCAATGAGGACTAAGGCTGAGCGCTATCTAATTAGAAAACTTAAGCAATCAGGAAACTAAGGATACTCACCCTCAACTTCTACTACTGGTTTCACCTGATAGTGACAAGGCTGCAATCCAAGTAACTTAGGTAGGGTGATGCCTACTGAAATGGAGGACCACGTACCGCTGACAATACCCACAACGAGTGCAATAGCGAAACCTTGCAGTGCCGCACCACCAAGTAGCCAAAGCGCAGATACGGTGATTAGCGTCGTTCCTGACGTCACCATAGTGCGTGAGAAGGTCGCTTTAACCGATTCATTGAGCAGGTTGTCAGTATCACCGTTTGGATTGCCGCGAAGCATTTCACGCACACGGTCGGCAATGATGATCGAGTCATTCAATGAATAACCGAGAATCGCTAACACGGCCGCCAATACGGTTAGATTGAACTCAAACTGAGTAAAAGCGAACAAACCTAAAATAAGCGTCACGTCATAAATGATTGCAGCAAGAGCACCAAGTGCCAAACGCCATTCAAATCGTACACTCAGGTACAGCATGATCATTAGGAAGCACACCAATACCGCCAAGCCGCCTTGGTCAACCATGTCTTGACCCACCTGAGGGCCAACCACGCTGCTGTTGAGCACTTTTACTTGGTCACTTACAGAAGACAAAGCATCCACTAAGTTTGGCTGTGGCGCGTCTGTCAGTTGGCTGTAACGAATTGTCCAGCGATCCTGTTCTGCCATGCCAACCACTTGTACGTCTTGTTGGAAATCCGTATCAAGTTTGGTTTTTAACGCATCTTTGGTTACTTGATCAGAGAGTTGAACCTCAGCAACTACACCGCCAGTAAAGTCCAAACCCCAGTTAAAACCTTTCACCGCCACCAGCATCACAGAGCTCATGAACAGCACAATAGAAATCACAGACATCACCTTACGAAGGCGAGTCATGTTGCTGTTTGAAATAGTCATATTTGAAATACTCATGCTTAAATTCTTACATCGTGGCGTTGGTCACGCCCCCAAACCAAATTGATGATCGCTCGTGAAGCAAAAATGCCTGTGAACATACTGGTCAGAAGACCTAAGCCCAGTGTCAGAGCGAAGCCCTGAATCGGTCCATTACCAATGGTATATAGAGCCACAGCAACGATCATGGTGGTGACGTTAGCATCGAAAATTGACGAGAATGCGCTATCGAAACCACGGTCGATAGAGCTAGCAAAGCTGCGTCCCTCTTTCATCTTGTCTCGAATACGTTCGAAGATAAGCACGTTGGTATCTACCGCCATACCGACGGTCAGTACTAAACCAGCAATACCCGGCAGAGTTAATACCGCACCCGGTAGTAGCGCAATCAAACCAAACAATGTGGTCATGTTAACCACCAATGCGCAGTTCGCGACCCAACCAAGACGGCGGTACCATAGCGCCATAAACGTTAGCGTAAGGCCAAGGCCAAGCGCCAGAGCAGCAAAGCCGTTAGTGACGTTTTCCGCACCCAAAGACGGACCAATAGTACGTTCTTCAATGATAGTCACTGGCGCAGTCAATGATCCCGCACGTAACAGTAGGGCTAACTCTTGCGCTTCGCCTAAAGTGCCAGCCCCTGTGATTCGGAAACGGCTACCCAGTTGAGACTGGATGTTTGCCACACTGATCACTTCACTGTCTTGCTTGCTGTTGCCCGCTCTATCACGACTGTACTCGCTGTACACGGTTGCCATTGGCTTACCGATGTTATGACGTGAGAACTCAGACATTTTCTTACCACCAGAAGAATCTAGGGTAATGTTTACTTCTGCACTGCCCATCTCACCAATGCCACTACGAGCATCAATAATGTGTTCACCGCTCAGTACTGCTTTGCGAGCGACAACGACACGATTGCCATCTGTATCTTTTAGCGTTTGAGTATTGCGAGTTGCATTGTCGTACACCGAATAGAACGCTAGTGAAGCCGTAGCACCGATAACATCTTTCGCAGCTGCAGGGTCTTGTACACCCGGCAATTCGATACGAATTCGGCTTTCACCTTGGCGTTGAATCGATGCTTCTGTGATGCCTAATTCTTCAATACGGCTGCGCATGATTTGCAGGTTTTGTTGAACGGTTAGGTTGCGTAGCGTTCTTTGCTCTTCTTCAGACTGAGTTAACGTCAGTGACTTATCTGAACGATCACGTAGCCAATGTGGGAACTCTTCACGAATCAGCTTTTGTGCTTTTTCGAAATCGGCGTCGGTACGGAAATCAAACTGAACTTGGTTGTTGACCACTTTACCGCGTGCATAACGCACCTGACTGGTCACCTCATCGACCATCGCTTGCGCTTGTGCGTGGTAAACCGGTTCCATGTCCACTTCTAATAAGAACTGCACACCACCACGTAAATCAAGACCTAACTGAATCGGTGCAAAGCCCATGTCAGTCAGCCATTTAGGTGCTGCTGGCTCCATAGCAAGCGCAACCGTCGCGTTGTCGAGGAAGCGCTCATTGAGTACTTCTTTGGCTTTCGCTTGTTGCTCAGCGTCTTCTAAGATCACCACTAAACGTTTGTCTTTTTGAAAGGCTGATTTGGCTTGAATACCTTCGCTAGCAAGATATTGAGTCACTTGAGTAGCGTCGATCGTCCGTTCAGAGCGGTTACTGATTTGAACCGAGGCATCTTCGCCAAACCAAGAAGGTAGAGCGCTTAGAATCATGATGATGATGGTGGCGATAAGCACCACGTATTTCCACTTTGAGTAGTGGTTAATTTGTTTTCTTGGAATGCGTTTTTTCACAGTCAAGATCTCTTCTCTTTACCAATCACCGTAAACACGTGCTCAAAAATAGCGCCGGGAAAAAGCAGTGATCGAGCGTTTTAACCAGCTAGGATGGCCAGTTATTTACTGCGATTGGTATAACTAATGTTTTGCGAACACGAACGTCAACTAGTCACAACCAAAACAAGCTGATTGAGTAATAGTGAGGCTAACAATTGTGTGTCGCTATATTGGGTTAATTGGCGAGTTCAACGGACACAAGGCGACCATCGATACGACCAATTTAAGGTCAAACGATTAGCTAAGAAGTTCTCGGAAATGCGAGTATTGAATATTGCCCTCTTTCCACCCAGAAAGCCGGGAGGACGGAGAACTCACAATGCTGGTCCAATGCTGCTTGGAATCCAACAAAGGTGTATTCAAAAGCAGAGAAGCCAGTAATGAAGGGGGCGAAAAGTCGATCAGTAGATGATAAGCAGGCTCAAGATCGGCCACGCTTTCTTGCTCGTTGCTGAGCATACGTCTGAAGTTTGCAGCTTGGAGGCTCGACTCGGTGTCATGATAGTTGGAACTGTCACCATAAGGCACGGTACCAAACGGAACCTTATCGCACTCTAAGTAGCTCGACGGATTATCCGTAGTGGCTTGTTTACACTGTTTTTTCGAGGAAGATTGTTCATTTGATGAAAATTGTTCATTCTGCGAAGATTGCTCTTGAGCCGAATGAATTTGAAATGGCTTAGAAGGAAACGAATAGCCGTTAGAATTCACTAAGCCAAAGCTCAGTAAAAACAACATTAAGACTAATCGGGTACCTAGTTTAAGCAATTAACAATAATCCTGAATGGTAAACACTGCGACAATATATAACAGCTATGAAAGTTACAATTGATTTAGAAACACAACCGAACACATTTGACACTACGCTGACAATTGCTGACCTCCTAGCGCTGTATTCACGAATCCAAAGTCGTCAAAAAACAAAAAGCCAAGCAATCAATGCTTGGCTTTGAAGGGGTATTTGTCGAAGCACTTTTGGCTATCGTTTTCACGCTCTACGTTAGGCTTTAGGACGCATGATGTTCTTAACCTTACGGCTGTTCTCACCAAAAATACGCTGTATTAGAGCATTCATATCTTCAGTGGATATCGATCTCGCCACGCGCTCAACTTGAGACAAGGCTTCGATATCGTAACCATGAAGTAGATAACGAGACACATACCACGCTTGGTCAATAGAGCTCATCTCGAGAGGCGTGAAGTCAGCTTCAAACTGTTTCACAACCGCTCGCATTTCCTCTTCAGAAACGCCTTGTAAAAGGTCTGTAATCACCTTATCAATCGCCACTTCCACTTTATCAACGTTCTCTGGCGCTATCATCGCACCGATAACCCACTCGTTACTCAACTCACTATCTGCTGACGCTGAGAATGTATAAGGTGAGTAATCTAAGCTCAACTCTTCACGAATATAGGTATCTAAGCGAGTCGCTAACAAACGTTCCAGAATGCTTTCCATGAAGATATCTTTTGACGTAATAACTTTTTCAACCGTGGTTACAGTACTAGGTTCAGCAATGACTCTTAAGACGTACTCCGCGCTATTCACGTTGTTGATGGCTAAATCAATGCGTGGTTCTGATGGTTGCTTGTAAGCCACCTTAAAGTCAGGGACTAGAGCTTTTTCTAATGGAATAGAAGCCAAATATTGCTGAACCAAAGGCTTCAATACGCTTGGATCAATATCACCAACGATCACCAATTGGTTATGCCTCATTTGACCAAACAGTTGCTGATGAAGGTGGCTGATATCTTCCACAGAAACCACTTCAACACGCTCTTTATTAACAAAGAGGTGACGGCTTTCTTGACGATAAATATTTTGGTTTATTGCACGTTCAAACTGGCCAACAGGGCTGCTCAAGAACGATTCTTGACCTTGTACAAACTCCTGCTTCACAGCTTCTAGCTGCTCGGGACTTATTTTAGGCGCGGTTATGAAAGTATAAAGCGCAGCAAACGTATCTTTTAGCCCATATTTTTTGATATTAAATTCAACACCATGACGAGTATTGCCTATAAAAGAATCGGCTTGAATATTTTCACGGTCAAAGTACGCTTGAAGTTCAGAACCGGTCAAATCACCCACACCACTTCGAGCAAAAGTAGGCAATGCAACCTCAACCGCTGGGTATAAGCTTGGCTCCAAAGCAGCCTTTCCACCCAAACTCATGTACATCACGCCAACATCATCATTCGCCAGTGAGTCACGTAAGTACCACATATCAATGCCATTACTTAACGTCCATTTTTGAATGTATGGATCGACAGATATTTGTTCAACCAACACAATATCGCCTTGCGAACTCGGTACCGCAAAAGCACTGCCCGCCGCTGCAACCAACGGCGCGGTACCCGTTTCTCTATTAGTACCTATTTTGCTATTAGTACTCATGTCGCCAAAGGTGGCTTTTAAGCTCTCTAACGAGTTATTGATTGCGGCTCTATTTTCAGTCTTACTCATGCCAATGATCATGAAATAATCACCAGAAAGTATGCTTTTTATGTTGTCATTAATAGCTTCAAGACTGAAGTTGGAAATGAAACCTCCCATACTGGCCTGATAATCTTTCTGTGATTGAACGATTCGACCGGTCACTAAAGCACTTGCTTTATTGTTCGCATGGTCGACACCGTCTTCTTTATCCCAGTCATCCTCAATATTATCGAGTAAGTTTTGGTAGTAGTGTTGCTCACCGACGATCTCCGCTTTCGACACACCGTAATCACGCAATGATGCCAACGTCGAGAGCATCTTTTGCTGAGTCACTTCACGGCTTCCAACAGGGAATCCAATACTTGTTGATGAATAAAGCAGAGCACCCATTTCAAGACTGTCTGACGCTATCCATTGAGTAGGCAAAGCCGCATCATTAAATACCGCTTCAAGTCGTTGTTGAATCAATAACTGGGAGGTTTCATCCAACCAACGTTGGTGCTGTTGATCGTGAGTTTCAATGATGTTTGAACCTCGGTTAAACGTCAGTGAAATACTTGGGGCTTCTCTCTTCGTATACTCAACATAGTCACCTTCGTTGAAAGTGGTGACTTTCTGTTTCACTGGTTTAGGCGTTTCACCACGCTGCCAACTAGAAAACTTCGCTTCGATTAATGGGATCACGGTTTCGATATCCACATCACCTGAAACAACAAGCTCTACGATTTGTGGTTGATACCAAGTCTGGTAAAAATTGGTTAGGGTTTGAGAAGTCGCATTTACAACCGATTCTTTAGTTCCCAATGCGTCTTGGGATTCATACGGTCCACCTTCAATAAAGTGGTCATAAAACACTTCTGGGAATGACTTATCATCAAGGCGAGCCATACGAAACTCCCCAAGAACCACACCTTTTTCTTTTTCAACTTCTGAACTGGCGAGATCCAATCCATCACCGATGTCTCGCATCCACGTTAGGGCAGACTGTAATTGGACGTTATCGGGTAAATCTAGCTGATATACCGTCTCTTCATAAGAGGTGTAGGCATTAATATCAGCCCCAAAACTAGCACCTGCATCTTCAAATAGGCGAATCACATCGTTTTGCGAGAAGTTCTTACTGCCATTAAATGCCATGTGTTCGACAAAATGCGCATAACCTTCTTGTTGACGAGTTTCTTGAATAGAGCCTGCATGTACGACTAAGCGAACAGAAACTGGCGCTTCATGATCAGGATAAACATGATAGGTAAAGCCGTTCTCTAGCTGGCCTGAAGTCCAAGCCGAGTCCGGTTGGATGAAGGTGTCAGTCGTTTTTGATGTTGAACTACAGCCAACCAAGGTGAGGCATATTGCCGTCGCTAAATAATATGTTTTCATAACAACCTCTTAATGTCATTCATCGACAATATACAGATTGAATTAATGATTATTATTTAATATTGAACCGGATGAGTATCTTTGTGATCTGGATCTTTATTTTATAAATTGCACTCGGTTATATAAGGCGCGAATTGCGAGCATTTAAAAGTCACTACCTAGTTTAAAAGTCACTAACTAATCTAAAAGTGACAAGCTTAAAAGTAACGAGTTTAAAAAAGTAACAAGTTTAGAAGACTAGCTCCAACCTAACGAAAAAGCCAAATGACTTAGCATTTGGCTTAGATTCGACATCATATATTCAGGGTGAAAGCGACTTTTCTGAAAAGTCACTTTACTCAATCAGCTTAACTTTGTGGCCTTAACAAGTTCTTCAACTGGTAGCTGTTATCTCCAAAAATTTCTTTAGCATACTCAGTCATATCTTTACTAGAAATTGAATCTGTCGTTCCTTGTAAGTCAAACAGTGCCTCAACACCATAGTCATGAATTAAGTAACGTGAAATAAACCAAGCTTGTTGAGTAGGCTTATATTGAAGTGGCGTGAGGTCAGCCACTAGCTGTTTAGCTGCCGTTCGAGTCTCTTCTTCAGAGATCCCTTTGACAGCTTCAGCAATAATTTTATCGATCGCCTGTTCAACCTGATCTAAGTTTTCAGGGGCTGTTAAGGAGCCCACCAACCAGTCGTAACTTGGCTCACTGTCTTGAGCGACCGAATACACGTAAGGTGCATAATCCAAGCCTAACTCTTCACGAACATAAGCCGTTAGGCGACTCGACAATACGCGCTGCAGCATATCATCCATAAACACATCTTTTGCTGTTTTATCCCGAGCTTGCTGGGAAATTACACGCAACAAGTACTGACTGCTGTCTTCATTGTTGATCGATACATCTATTCGCTCTTCTGAATCCGTTTTATAAGCCACCTCATAATTAGGAGATTCAACCGCTTCTAGTGGCAATGAAGCAACATATTGGCGTACGAGGGGCTTAATTTCAGATGGCTTAATATCAGCAACGATGACAAGCGTATTGTCTCTTAACTTCTGAAAGAGTTGATGCTGTATATCAAGTATATCTTGAGGTGTAACAGCTTCAACATCTTCACTTTCCAACATGATATGACGACTACTATCTTGATAGCTGTTGCGATTCACCATCTGGGTAAACTGTCCCAATGGGGTTTCTAGGTAGGCAGTACGACCTTGCGTGAATTCAGACTTCACTGCCTCAAGCTGATCGCTGTCGATTTTAGGTTCGGTCACAATGGTATACAGTGCAGCCAAGCCTTCTGCGAGCGTCTTCTTCTTAGTGTTTATTTCCAACCCGTGATGAGTGAAGTTAATGAAGGGGTAAATTTGGATGTCTTTACGTTTCAAATGGGAATTTAATTCCGAGCCACTGAATTTACCAACGCCACTGCGATTCGAAGCTGGAATGGCCACCTCTAGCGCAGGAAATAAAGAAGGATCTAGGGCTGACTTACCACCTTCACTGGCATAATAAACGCCAACATTATTACCCACCTCAGGGTTTCGTAAATACCAAACCTCGATACCATTGCTCAATGTCCATTGCTGTAAGTTAGGATCCTCACTCACCTGAATTTGTTTCACAATGTCGCCTTGAGATTCTGGCACGCTAAACGCAGAACTTGCGGTAACGAGCAGTGGTTTGTTACCCGTCTTTTTATAGGCTTTTCTGACATCTTTTAGCTCATTCTCCATGGCTTGAAGATCTTCCTTAGAAGATAAACCTAACCCCAAAATGTAAGGGCTAGAAAGCAAATCATCTAAGTTATCATTCACGGCCTCGAGATCCGTATTCGCAAGAAACGTTTTCAAACTCGACTTATAATCAAGCTGTGATTGAACGGGTTGGTTAATCACCAATGCTGTCGATTTACCATCAGCATGAGCCACAGCATCCATTTGATCCCAGTTTAGTTGAATATCGTCAAGGTTCGCTTGGTATTGCTGAAGCACACTCGCCAACTCATATTCACTTACGCCATAATCACGCAAAGAGGCGAGAGTAGAAACAAACTGCTGCTGACTTTGCTCTCGGCTACCAACAGGAAAACTGACCGTAGTAATCGAATACCTTTGGTACTCTAATAAGTAGGGTGTTGAAAAAACCCACTGCACAGGTAACGCAGCGTCAACAAAGTCAGAATTCAACCTTTGTTGGATAAGTTGTTGAGCAATATTATCTAACCAAAGCTGATGTTGTTGCTCATGGCTCTGTGTCACTCTTTCCCCACGATCAATGACTATCCCGATGCTCGGTGGCTCGACAGCAGATCCATACGCCACAAAATCTTGAGTATTGTAATCCACTGACGTGTTCTTCACGGGAACCGGTGTTGTGCCTCTTTGCCAATCAGAGAAAGTGTCTTCAATCAAAGGGATCACTTCTGCCAGTGTGATATCACCAGAGACAATCACTTCGGTTAACTGAGGTTGATACCAGGTTTGGTAATAGTTCTTTAATTCTTGAACATTCGCTTTAGAAACGGATTCTTTATTGCCAATAGGATCGTTACTTTGGTAAGTCGTCCCTTCAACCAGATGATCGTAGAACTTAAACGAGAGAGGCTTATCTTCAACTCGCGTGTATCGAAACTCCCCAAGTATCACACCTTTCTCTTTTTCGATCTCAGCTCCGGACAGCAATAAACCATCGCCAATGTCTCTAAACCAAGCCAGCGCTTTGTCTAGGTTCTTATTGTCGGGCAGATCTAATTTATAGAGGGTTTCTTGGTAAGAGGTGTAAGCATTTAAGTCTGCACCAAAACTGGCACCAGATTGCTCAAATAGCTCGACCACCTCATTTCCGGAAAAGTTCTTGCTGCCATTAAACGCCATATGCTCAACAAAGTGGGCGTACCCTTTCTGTTGTTCGCTCTCTTGCAAAGATCCGGCATGCACGAGTAAGCGTACCGAGACAGGTTGTTCTTGGTCAGGGTAGACATGGTAGGTTAATCCGTTATCTAACTCTCCTTTGACCCAGTATGGATCGGATTTCAATAACGTTTGCTGCTGGGGAGTAGAGCTGCAACCTAGCAATGTGGAGCTCAATACGACGACTAAATAGTATGCTTTCATAACGATCTCTTTGAAGGGCTTTCCTCCAATATATCCGATCGCAATAGCATAATAATTTCATATAAATTCAGTCATTTAAATTTTGAGAGACAATCTAAACATGCATGAAACTGTCAACTTTATAAATTACAAAATCTGATCGTCATAGATTGTAGATCCGGGTCATCAGGTCCTCTTAAATTCGCTTCATCTCCAAGCTTATGATTCGATTCCTTTAAACTAATTTATTGGATTCCTTTAAACAGGTTTCTCACATCCCTTTAAAAAGAGCTTGTGAAGCGCGGCTGATCGGTAACTTCTCGCCGGAGACATAAGCCGACATCTGGCCTGAGAGCACTTTCTTCACCTTATCAATGGCGGAGACTTTCACCACCACTGAGCGGTGGATCTGCCAAAACTCATCAGGATTGAGCTGAGCGATCAGCTCTTTTAGAGACACGCGAAGAATGAACTCTTCTAGCGAACCTCCTTGGCCCTTTTTAAATATAGACACGTACTTGTCTTCGGCTTTGAAATACGCCACATCATCGACGGCAATCAGGTGAATGTCTTCACCGACACTGGCTTTGAGCCACGTTAGATATTGAGGTTGCTGTGAGGTTGACTGGGATAGCTGTTGAAGCTGATTCATTAATGCCGCGATATCAGGCTGTTCCGGCGTGCTACCTGATTGTGTTTGATTGCTCGACAGACGTGCTTGAACCTTCTGACAGGTAGCGAGTAGACGCTCTTCGTTGATTGGCTTCAGCAGGTAATCCATCGCATTTTGTTCAAAGGCTTTAACTGCGTATTCGTCATAAGCCGTGATAAACACAATCAATGGCGGCGAATCTAGCTTGTTGAGTTGTTTTGCTAGTGAGATTCCATCCAGCTCAGGCATACGAATATCGAGAAACGCCACATCGGGCTTAAGCTGCTGAATGCTTTGCATCGCCTCCAAACCGTTTTGTGCCTTGCCGACGATCTCTAGCTCCGGCCAAACCTCAGCCAAACTCTTGTCTAGGTGATGTCTTAACAGTGCTTCATCGTCTGCGATAATCGCCGTTACGCTCGGCTGTATTGCTGGGTTGTTCATGGTTAATCCTTTAAATTCACACTGTAAATCGTCTATTTTTCGTCACTGTTCTGTACTTTCTGGTGTGTCGTTCTAGACAACTGCGTCAGTCAGCGGTAACAAGATCGTCGAGACTACCCCGCCTTCAGCGTGTTCAGTAATCATTAGGCTCGCCTTATCGCCATAAAGGGTTTCGATTCTTTGACGAATATTGCTTAACCCAACACCGTGCCCCGTATTCGCACAGGACGTTTTCAACCCAGCGCCACTGTCTGACACTTCAATCTTCAACTGCTCGGCTTGTTGAGTAATACGAATATTCACTTGGCCACCGGCGGCTTTGGGTTCGATGCCGTGCGTGAGTGCATTCTCGACCAAGGGTTGAATCAAGAACGGTGGAATCACCTGTAAATTGCTAATCTCGTGTGTTTCAATCGAGAACGTTAAGCGCTCACCCAAGCGTATCTTTTGGATATTAAGATAAGCGTCTAACAAGTCGACCTCTTGTGCGATGGTCGATTGCTCGGTGCGGCTGTTTTTCAAAGTCACACGCAGCAAGTCGGTGAGTTTTTCGAGCATCAACTTAGCTTTCGCGCTATCACTCTCAATCAACACATTGATGGTCGCAAGTGTGTTGAACAAGAAGTGCGGTTCAATTTGGCTTTGCAGTTGCTTAAGCTGACTCAGTACCACCACCTTTTCTTGATCGGCCTGACGACGCTTGGCCACTTCCAATTCGTTATCAGCGCGTAGTTGTTGCTCTCGTGTATAGAAGTAGTAATAGCAAACCGAACAGAAGATCACACCGAGCAACACGACAGATTTAAGGTCAGAAATATTGGCTCCGAAATATCCGTTCAGCCAATAGTGCGCGTTCAAGGTACCAAAGGTCATCGCGAACACCATTGAGATGCCCACTTCAAGCGTTCTGGATGTTCTCTTGAACAACTTCACTAAGATGAAAGAAGAACCCACGGCGCTATAACCAAAACCAAAGCTTATCGCGAGGTTAACCACAAGGTCTCCGCCCCAAATTGTCTGGGTGGTGATGGCGATGACGAAACAAAACAGAGTGGTCAGCGTGAAGCTTTTAATCCATGAAAACTGACTGTTTGAAGAAGTGTTCATTAAAATCGTCCTTTGATATTTAAAAGAATCATATGACTATCGGGTAAGTTGGCGTAAGCAGAATCACTTTTACCGCCTAGAAAGCGTGCAGCAAGTTCCAAATCCAACGATGAATTGCCATTATCTAACGCCTGATAGTTGAGCCACTGGGTAGCAATAAAGCCGCCGTCTTGTGGAGACAACATGACATCGAATGTCGGCGTGATATCTTCAAGCCAGCCATGTGTCGAATCCAATGACCAGTGAAACATGATGTTGTGTTGAACCAAATTAGCGTGTTGATAACCTTGAGCGTAAGAACCAGCCAGTGATGCTGTCATCGGATTAACCGACAATGACTCGGCACTTTCTATTGCGCTTTTCCACTCAGAATGACTCCAAGCACGGCTATCAAACCAATATTCCAACACCACATTGTGGCCAGTGTCATTGGCCCATGTTAGTCCTGCCAACGCTTGATAAGCTTCGCCCTGGTCTTCAAGATAAACCTGTTTAAGCAGTGAGTTGGGCTGACTGTAGCCAAGGCTTTGTCGTTGATAGACCACCGAGCCATGAAACTCCCACGCGAGGTTTAATACCGAAACCAAACTCGCCCCAAGTAAGCCGTGGCGCACATCGTCATAATAGGCGACCCATTGATATTCGTGATCGCCCACTAAATTGTAACGACGTAAGCCAAAGCCTTGCTGCTGATTCAGCTTTTCGAATTCATTTACATCTTGGGAAGTCCATGATGAATCGCTGTAAAGCAGTGTCCACTCACCCGTCATATCGAACAGTGACGCAGAGGCCACACCCGCACCTTCCTCTGCGACAATACCCACCGGGTTTTGTCGATAAGGCTTGATGATGTCTAAAGGTCGGTAGCCATAACCCACGCCCCAATCCAAACGAACCTTGCCAAGCGTGACATCGAGGTAGTGATCACCAACGACTGAATTAGACAGTTCAACACCACCTTGCCAAAACAACTCACGCACAATGAATTCCGATTCAAAGCTCGCCTCTTGTTGTTGAGGGTTGTTGCTTAGAATATCGTTGGCTTTCACTGCGAACAGACCAAGCCAATTGTTATATCCCACCTCTAGATCCAGCAAGCCATTGAAAGACTGACGATTATCAGACGCTAAAGGGCTGAATGGCGACTCTCTCGATTCAACGGCTTCTGCACTCAGTTGCCAGTCCCACGCCAAGCTCAGATCATCCGCTTGAAGCTTGTTACTCACGCAAGACAAGGCAAGCAAAGTAGCGATTGAAGACTTGATGTGGAATCGGCGATTAGAAGCTTTCATGACGTCCACCTACAGCCCAGACACGCTGTTACGCGATAGATACGCAGGGTTGTAGTACTTATCAGCCAAGCTTTGATCGCTCACCTCGCGATACTCAATCACGGTTTTCTTGCTTGGCTGAATCTTATCGAGCAAGGTCATCGACACCACTGTTGGTAATCCATCACGCACGCCTTCAGTAAACCAAGCTTGCTTGGCTAGCTTTCCTGAGCGCAGATACAGATCCGCTTTAACTGGGAATGCACGGTCTGCTGTTAACCACAGTTCAATCGACTGGTAACTCGCCCCCTTGGTTTTCGCCGCAAGCTTTAAGTGATGGGTATCGAGTGTCTCGCCAGTCGGCATCTCAACTTGTTGCTCGGCAACCCACTCACCTTGGTAGTCTTCGCTCCACGTCAGTGTCGAGATATCGCCCACCGAGGCTTCACCCAATAGTTTTTGCATCGGTGTGATACGAATTGGACGGCGCGATTTCGGCATCAACAACCAATAATTATCTTCAATCATCAGCATCTTTTGCCCAGCTTCGACGGCTGATTTGAACACCACTAACGACTCTCGGTTTGGCCTTGTGTAGACGTTGTATTCACGGGTTTTATCCAGTTGTTCGTCTTGATACAGCGCCACCAAAGACACTACCTTAGAGGCTTGTGCACTGTTCAATCGGTAGCTATCCGCCTTGGCAATCATCTCGGTAACTTGTTGTGAATCGACTGCCCAGCTTGGAGTTGATGCTAGAACCAACACAAAGCCCAACGCGAAAGCCAACCCCAAGGTATTGAATGAACGAGTTAATTTACACATAAACCAGTGCCTCCGTGATTGGCTTATTCACGCCTTTGTGAGCAGAGAAATAAGCAGCCAGCAAACATATCGTCAGCACACCTAAGGTGGCGTAACCAACCAATTCTAATGAGAAGTAAATGTTGAGTGGGTAGCCTTCGCTTCGACCCGGAGGTGGTGGCATTTGTATATCAACCACCAGCAATAACACCGACACTAAGCCACTCACGATTGCGCCTATTGCACTGCCAATCAGTGCCAGTAACCCCGCCTCTTTTAAAAAGCCTGCGACAATTTCAGAGGGGTAACTACCCAGTGCCGACAAGGTGCCGATTTCACGAGTGCGTTCCGTCACCGACATGGTCATGGTGTTAAACAGCGACACGAACACCACCAACGCCATGACAGCACCCATGATGCCGAAGATCCGGTCGTAAAGATCTTTAACCTTGGTGTAGAAAAACGCACGATCTTGCCATGGGGTGATCTCAATCTCTGTGCCTTGATCGCTTTGGCTCGCGCTATTTCGATCTAAAGCAGTTTGAATACGCTGTTGAACAGTAGAGGTCTTGCTGGTTTCAAATAGGAACACCGACAAGGTACTGACTTTATCTGAGGCCAAAAGCTCTTGAGCGGTGGTGATATGAACATACAGCTGACGCTTATCCAGCTCAGGCACACCCGTCGAATAGATACCCTGCACCTTAAAATCAAAAGCATTCAAAGCACCATCACTGGTGGTGGCAAGCAGTGTCACCCAATCACCAACGGCAACTTTGAGGTTACGAGCAAGATCAGTTCCCAGCATCACTTGTGGCTCTTGGCTATCGTATCTTGGAGATCTCACATCAGAGAGAGTTTGCCCACTGCGCACATCAAGGAACGGCCCTTTCATGTCGAACTCACGCTCATTCACGCCCGTTCCCATAAAAATGGTCGACTTGCTGCCATTAGAAACCAAGCCACTAAAATAGACTCGCGGCTGCACACCACGCACATCACTATCGCCAATGATGCTCTTGGTTAGCGCTTGAACGTTGTCCAGACCATTGCTCAGCGGCATGTCTTCATCTTGTTCAAAATATCCCGGCGTGCTCAAAGTAAGATGACCAGTATCGCGCGCGGTCGATTCTCTCAAAGATTCGTAGGTGTAAAGCCCATAACCACCAGCACTGGTCAGCGCAAATACCGCAATCGCGATAATCAACACCGAGAGTAGACTACGGCGACCATTTCTTAATAGATTAAGCCACGCCAAACGCACCGAGGTTGGAAGTAAAAACGAGCTCATTCTTTGTGTTAACTTGCCCATGAGATCGCCTCCGTGGTTGTATCTTGTGGCGCCAGTTGACCGTCGATAAGTTCAATGACTCGATCGCAGCGCTGCGCCATTCTTGGGTCGTGCGTTGCGACGATAAAAGTCGTGCCCATTTCGTGACCGAGCTCTTTCATAATGTCGATCACAAGGTTGGCAGTGTGACTGTCTAGGCTCGCGGTCGGCTCATCGGCAATCACCAAGCTTGGGTTGTGAATCAACGCTCTGGCTATCGCGACACGTTGCTGTTGGCCTCCAGAAAGATTATCTGGGCGATGATGAACATAATCCCCCAATCCAACACGCTCCAGCATATGTTGTGCTCTGGTCTGCTGTTCTTGTTTCGAGCATTGGTTCAACATCAATGGGTAAGCGACGTTTTCGAGGGCTGTCATCACCGGAACCAGATTGAAGCGTTGAAACACAAAACCCAACGACTGACAACGAAAACGTGCAGCGGCGATCTGCTCTGTTGGGTACGGTTGGCCATCAATGTTTATCTCACCTCGATAGTCCATATCCAACAAACCAAGGATGTTCAACAGTGTGCTTTTCCCTGACCCAGAAGGGCCACACAACGCCACCATTTCACCGCGTTGGATGTGTCCACCGACCCCGTTTAATGCATCAACACGTTGACCGCCAGTCACATACGCTTTGCCGATACCTTTAAATTCAATCATTTCGTTGTCCTCTGATTACCCATCATTCTTAAGCGTTCGCAGTTGTTAATGAGCTTTAGTAAACCACTATTTAGCATTCGCAACGGTTATTTGGCTTTCGCTATTAGGGCCTTCGCAGTCATAGTTTCGATATTGCCAGCATCGGCAGTTTCCATTTTTTCAAGCCACACCTGTGCTTGCTTAAGATCTTCAGCACGAATCGACGCCGTGATTGCGTAACGGTAAATCCACGAGGTCGCAGCGAAGTGTTGTTGCTGGAAATCATCTTCCGCAAGTAACGAGAGGAACAGGTCATAGCCACGATCGAAATGGTTAAACATGTCTGGTAGAGAGGTGTAAGTCACCGCAGCCATGGCGCGAGTTAGGTAAGAGTCTGGTAGCCCTTGAACACGAGGTTGCTCATGAATCGGTTGGTCTTCGTCTTTAAGAAGCACTAGTGATTTATCAATGGTTGATAAGCCTTTTTCCACATACTTCATCTTGTTCCAAGGCAAAAACGCATCACGCCCCATCAAGGTTTCGGTGCTACCTAGGTAAACCAAAGTCAGTGGCGTAGCACCGTCTTGTTGCAGCGTGTCATTCAGGCGTTCATAAGCCACCTCAACCAAGTCTTCATTGCCTTGTGCCGCTTGGTTGTAGATATCGAGCACATCTGAACTTGGGTTCGCCTGCGCCAAAGTGGGTGCGAATGAAACAAGTGCAATCAGTAGTGAACGCTTAAGCAGAGAAGAGGTAGAGCCTAAATTAAATGAGTGTGAAGTAGTCATGATTTCTAATCCCTTTCAAATGTTGACGTTGAAAGGTTAACGAGAATTTGTCATGCCGTTTTATCAATGCGACGAATGGTAATAACGAGGAGTGAATGGTTGAGAGGCGGTGTGAATGGTGAAAGAGAAACAAACCTACAGACAAAAAAATAGCCGCGCAATGGCGGCTATCTTGTCGTGGTCTAAATTACTACATCTAGATCAAGGGTGCTTAATTTCTAAAGAAAAAGCACACTAGCATCGACTGGTTATTTATCTAGCTTAAAATAGCTTAGTTCTGAGTTGAGTTCTTTCGTCACTTCAACAACGCTTTGGTTTGCTTGAGCTGATTGATCAATGCCTTCAATATTTTGTTGAACCAGTACGTTCATATTTTCAAGCTGTGTCGATATATCTGTCGTAACTGCACTTTGCTCTTCTGATGCCGTCGCAACGATGGCATTCACTTCAGAAATGCTTAAAACCTTTTCTGATATCGAATGAAAAGATTGAGCAAGCTCATCAGTGGTAGACTTTGTTAAGCGCATCAACTCGACGTTTTTCACCATAGATTCATCCGCTTGCTTAGATTGGTCTTGTAACTGCGCAATGATTTCTTGAATATCGATAGTGGACTGCTGCGTTTTCCCTGCCAAGGCTCTTACTTCATCAGCAACAACAGCAAATCCTCTTCCTTGCTCACCGGCTCTAGCCGCTTCAATCGCAGCATTAAGCGCTAACAAGTTAGTTTGCTCAGAGATGTTCTTAATCACCTCAACAACACTGCTGATACGCTCTGAGTGCTCTCTAAGTAAATTCACGACCGTCTGAGTTTCTGATATTGATTCAGAAATTTCTTCTGTCGTGTCAGTTGAGTTTTTCAATGTTCCATGGCTCATCTGAATAATGTCATTCGCTTCCATCGCTGACTGCTCAGCTCTTTGTGCGTTGTCAGCAACGTCTCTCGCTGTTGAAGATAACTCAGTCGCGGCCGTCGCGATTTGCTCTACCGATGATAATTCATTCAAAGAGTTGCTCTGGGATCTCTCTATCAGAGCCAAAGACTCTTCTTGCTTTTGGTTAATTGAATTCATGCTTACACCTGCCTGTGACAGGATATCATTCAATTTTGCAGACAATTGAGACAAAGAATCTGAAATAGTGTCGAGCTCATTTCCACCCTCTTTCAATTTAACGTCCGATAAACGTCCATTCTCAAGGGCTTTAATCCAATTTACGATCAATGGTAAATTTCTTAATTCTCTTTTCACTAGGAAATAAGATGAGCCAGAAGCAACGATAGAAGAGAAAAGAACCAGCCACCATGAGAAAGAAGAGTTCGACTCTAATACTGAATCAGAATGGGCTAATTCTTCCTTAGCGACGTCCAATTGCAATGAGATCAATTCACCAAGAACACCTCCCATATCATCGACAAGGATATAAAGCTGAGTGATCATCTCAGAATCATCAATCATCATATTTCTATGTTTATCAAGAATTAATGGTACTTCTCGCTCCACCTTATCTATTTTAAGTTGAAGCTCTTTTGCCAACCCCTCTTCTTCTCTTGTTAGCTGCGTTGCCAGATAATGAAGGAATAGCTCATGAGCCTCTTTCATCGCAACAGAAACACCAGAATAAAAAGCCGCCTGCTCTATCATTCCCACATGGTATTTATTCGCCGCATCAATCACACTTACCGCATACAAATCAGAAATACTTTTCAAATCAGATAACGGAATGACTCGGTCCTCGTACACAGAGTGAAAACTGTCCATAACCTCATTTGAGGTAGCTTCGCTTTTTAAGTTGCTTACCACTAAAAAGATAGAAAAGAGCAGTGGAACTAGAAGAAGCTTTGTTGATATTGATTTCATATAATCCTGAAAAATAATTTATGATAATTTACTAATAATGATAATTATATCACGTTTTTTTATTATTTTATCATTGACTTATAACCCTACCACCTAACAGATCAGTTCAGGCAGTGATCATTTCTCAACTATTTTGTAATGAAATGGCAATATAATTCAAACAATTAAACAATTCACAGCATAGAGTGAAGTGAAATTGATACAGATCTCGCAGCACACGAACGGTGCTGATGGACTTTCAACCAAAACAAGCTTACAACCACTTACATTGTTGAAAAATATGTTATTTTCTTTTTGATTAAAAATAAAAAATAGCCGCTAGTTAGCGGCTATTTTGTCAAAACAGAACGAAGCTTCGACGAGATTTAGTCTCTCTACTTAATCTCGTCTACTATTCAAACTCTTCTATTTCTTAGTTTCTTCTACTTTTTCGTCTCTTCTACTTCTTAGTCTCTTCAACGACGGCTTTCATCAATACTGATGTATCCATGCGGCCTTGTCCTTGGGCAGACAGTGCCTTGTATGCGTTGTTGGTCTTTTCCGTCAAAGGAAGTTGGATGCCTTGGCGTTCTGCTTCATCTAGGCAGAAACCTAAGTCTTTGATCATCCAATCAATGGCGAAGCCGAAATCGAACTTGTCTTGCGCCATTGTGGTGGCGCGGTTTTCCATCTGCCATGAACCTGCTGCGCCGTTTTTAAGGCAATCAACTAGCGTTTGGATATCCAAACCTGATTTCTCTGCAAGTACTAAGCCTTCAGATAAGCCGTTCAATACGCCTGCAATGCAGATCTGATTAACCATTTTTGCACGTTGGCCTTGGCCGACTTTACCCATAAGAACTGACGATTTACCGTAAGCTTCGAACACAGGTTGAAGGTCATTGAATAGCGCTTGTTCGCCGCCACACATGATGGTTAACACGCCGTTTTCTGCACCCGCTTGGCCACCAGATACTGGTGCATCCATAAAACGAACACCCGCTTTCTTCGCTGCCACTTCAAGCTCTTCAGACAGAACCGCAGACGTTGTGGTGTGATCAACAAGAATCGCGTTTGACTTCATTGCAGCCAGAGCGCCTGTTTCGCTGGTTGTCATGCTGCGAACGTCATCATCGTTGCCCACGCAAACCAATACCACGTCAGCTTCTGCCACACACTCAGCCACAGATTCTGCCGCTTTACATTGGTGTTTATCAGCCCAGTCTAATGCTTTGCTGTGAGTGCGGTTAAATACCGTTACTTCAAAACCGGCTTTGACTAAGTGGCCTGCCATTGGGAAACCCATAACGCCTAGCCCGATAAAACTAACTTTCATTTCTTTCTCCTTTTATTTGACCAAGCCATCGCTATGGAAAGATCGAACACTCTCAATCAACGCATCAATAAGCAGGGTCAAAGCCTTTGGCTGATATTTTCTTTCTTTGTACACTAAATACGCTTGGCGATCACCCCGATGATACTCAGGGAGCACTTGAATCAAATTCATCTCGGGGGATACATGACGAAAAGGCAATGAAGCAAGCCCCAAGCCTTTTTGCGCCGCGGCCGCTACCGCATGAATATCGTTGACAATGAACTTGGGCTTAATCGTGATCATCTGTTCCAAGCGGTCGGATTTGTAGAGTGGAATATCAAACACATCATCAACGTTGATCCAGTCCTGAAGCTCTAGGTCGTCCGGCTTTTCTATTGTTGCACGCGAATCCAAGTATTCTTGGCTCGCGAAAAATCCGTGTTTGGCTTTGAAAAGTGGACGAGCAATCATGCCTTCCATCTCTGAGATCTTAAACGTGATCAGTAAATCACGGTCTGTCTGCGGAATGAACTGTTGTTGGCTCAAGGTAAGGTCAAGCTGAACGTTCGGATATTGAGTGAGGAATTGCTCTACCATCGACCTTAAAAAGCCACTATAGAAGTTGTGAGGTACGGCGAGCTTTATCTTGCCTTGAATAGCGTCACGCTCTTCTAGCAAGCTATTAAAGCCCTGATGAATCGACTCCATGCCGCTGCTCAGTGCAGAAAAGGCCGCCTCGCCGTCTTTGGTGGCCACCAGCTCACGACCTTTCTTTTCTAAAAGTCGGATATTCAGGCGATCTTCCAATGCGGTTAGCCTACGCGACATAGTCGACACTGGGAGTTGCAGCCGTTTAGAAGCCGATAGCAAAGAGCCCTCTTCAACCACTGCACAGAATAAGAACAGATCATCAATGTTTCCAAATATGGAATTCATACTTCTATATGTGCCTATTTTTCTCATTAATGGATAGATGTAACCTTATCTCATCAACAACAGAAAATCACGGGAGAACACAGTATGAACAACAAACAATTTTGGGTAACCGCGATTTTATCCTCCCTGACCATGGCGACTATCATGTCTGGGTTAATTTCTGGCTACAAAATGGGATTCAGCCCCGAGTGGCCGCCAATCTGGCTGCAAAGCTTTTTCATTGCTTGGCCGTGTGCTATCACGCTCAACCTCACCGTGCTTCCTTTGATCAGAAAACTCTCAGCATGGATTTGTCGCCCGAGAACGCTTTGCGTGCCTGAGATCACGGAACGATGATCAAGGGCTTATGTTCTAGGAGCTATGATCTAGAAGCTGCGATCAAAGAGTCATGCTCACGGATAAACGTCTGAATTACGCCCATAAAAAAACCGAGCACTAGGCTCGGTTTTTTGTATTCTACATTCTACTCACAAGAGCAAAGCTATCAATTATAAATTAATATTACAGCTCAGCGTTGTGGTAAACCTGCTGAACGTCATCACAGTCGTCAAGCATGTCTAAGAACTTCTGGAATTTCTCAGAATCTTCTTCAGCTACTGGCGTAGTTGTTTGAGGAACGAAAGTGATTTCCTCAACGTCTAGCGTTAGGTCTGGGAACGCAGCGTTTAGTGCTGTCTTCGTTTTGAAGAACTCAGTCGTTGGAGCGAATACAGTGATAACACCGTCTTCTAGCTCAACGTCAGTCACGTCTACGTCTTCCATCATTAGCGTTTCTAGGATGATCTCGTCATCTTCGCCAGCAAACTGGAATACAGCTTGGTGAGCGAACATATGAGAAACAGTACCTTCAACACCGATTTTCGCGCCAGTCTTAACGAAACATTGGCGAACGTCTTGGAAAGTACGGTTACCGTTGTCTGTTAAACAGTCTACGATTACGCTTGTGCCACCAGGGCCAAAACCTTCGTAACGAGCTGGTTGGAAGTCTTCACCGCCGCCGCCGTTCGCTTTATCGATCGCTTTGTCGATAACGTGAGCGGGTACTTGGTCTTTCTTCGCTTTAGCAATCAGGTGCTTAAGAGGTAGGTTCATGTCTGGGTCAGAGCTGCCGTTCTTAGCCAGTACGTAAATCTCTTTACCGTATTTAGAATAAACTTTAATTTTTGCGCCTGCAGTTTTCGCCATTGAGGCCTTGCGCACTTCAAAACTTCTTCCCATCGGGATCTTCTCTCTGATTCAATTAACGGTGCAAATTCTAGCAAATTACTGCGTCATTTCAATTCAACAGCTTTGCTGGGTAAGGTTTATCTGCGTTTATGCGACACCCATTACCCGTTTGTATTTTTCTACAGACTGCTCAAACCAAGTCTTTTCTTCTGGATCACCTAGCTTCATTGCTTCTTCAACAATGGCTTCAGGGCCACATTTCGCTTGCTTCAGTTTCCATACAAGAAACGATGCTTGCTTATCCAGTTCGATTTTATTTTTCTCACTGGGTGGGAGGAGTGAAAGGTTGATAGACATTATTAGCCTTCGTCTGTAATACGCTTGGCCGAGAAATATATCATAGAGCAGCCTCATAAAACCAATACTATGAGCAATAGTGGGGGTTGTAGGACGAGAAAGCAGCAAGTCGCTGATGCAGGTCAAGCTAGTTTGAGAGAAGTTATACCCTTGATGAGAAAGTATCGCTTATTCAACTCATACCATGAGCCGTTTAAACAGTTATTCGACTCACCTAATGAGCCGAATAATTAGATAATCGCATCACAGAACCAAGAAAGACGCCTCCTCGAACCCCAAAAGTCTATTCACTCACGGCGAACACATCGCAACGTGAGGCGCAGATGAAGTCATTTTTGTGCAGACCTTTGATTGAGTGGCTCCACCAAGTGACGGTGACTTTGCCCCACTCCAGTAAGATCGAAGGGTGGTGAAACTCTTCTTCCGCCAATTCTGACACTTTGTTGCTGAATGCCCACGCTTGTTTGTAGTTCTTAAACTTAAACACCTTCTCAAGCTGTGGGATGCTGTCTCTTTCGATGATTTGCCAGTCAGACAACTCCAACAATAAAGACTGTTGCTCGTCTTTACTTAGGGCAATCGCGTCGATACTGCAGGCTTCGCATTGTTGTTCATTCAACATGTGTTGGTTCCTTGGGTTCAAAAAGTGGTGGTAGTAGCCCCGCGTCGATGGCGAGATCAGCTTGCTGTAATAGGTTTTCCTGACTGATTTGGAAGAGCTCAGACAGTTCGTCGATCACGTAATATTTCGGCTGCATGATGTCGATACGATAAGGCGTTCTTAACACCGTTTGCAGATCGAACCGCTCACGAACCGCCAAATCACCACCCAATGCATACATGGTTTCCGCCGGAGACGAGAGAATACCACCGCCATAAATTTTCAGTTTTTGTCCCTCTTTTACTAAACCGAACTCAACCGTAAACCAATACAAACGGGCAAGATAGGCGCGCTGTTTAGATGTGGCGGCTTGGCCTAGTTTTCCATAATGCTGAGTGAAAGCCGCGAAATCGGCATTGGTGAGCATGGCACAGTGGCCGAAAATTTCATGAAAGAAATCAGGTTCTTGTAAGTAATCGAACTCATCTCGCGTTCTCAGAAATGTCGCAACTGGGAATTTTTTATTGGCGAGCAAATCAAAGAATCGGTCGAAATCGATCAATGCGGGCACAGGCTGAACCTGCCAACCTGTTGTTTCCATTAGCACCTTGTTTATCTCTGGAAACTGAGGGACTCTGTCTAATGGCAGATCCAGCAGGGTCAAACCGTGCAAATAAGCATCGCATGCGCGGTCATTAATGACGTCCAGTTGCCTTTTCACTAAGTCGTGCCAAATGGCGTCTTCTTCGAGGCTCCACTCAACCCATCCCTCTTGGCTCACGGGCTTAGAATGATATTGAGTCATTACACACCTCCTTTCGAATGTCTCACTTTAAGCCTATCTCCACTCCATATATCCGCCAATTTGCGCGATTTTTCGAAACAAGCGATCGTGTAACATTTTATTTACACAGTTCCGCCGCACCCTTATTTTGCTGATCTTTTGACTTTGTAAAACCTAAATACCAGACTGAAATCGTTAACGTTTTGTTAAAGGTAAAGGTAAAGGAATGCACGAAAGCAATAAGCCAGTTTGGCAGCCTAGCGACCAGCGTATCGCACACGCCAACGTAACCCGATTTATGGATAGCCTCACTCTGTCAGGATTAAAGCCACAAGACTTAAGGCTAGGGACGGAATGGAAAAACTACACGGAGCTTCATCAATGGTCTGTGGAACATCCCGAATCGTTTTGGCAGAACGTTTGGCAGTTTTGTGGAATGGTGGGCTCGCAAGACAGTATTGATAACGCACAAAGAGAGCTCATCAAAACTCAAGGCGAGAGCCGTTGGCAACAGTCAAAATCGAATCGCGATGCGGTGTGGTTTCCGAATGCTCAAGTTAACTACGCCGAAAACTTGCTGCACTCATCAAAAACGTTACCAAACGAGCTTGCGATTTGGTTTGAGAATGAGCGTGGCGAGCATCAAAGCTACACATGGCAAAACTTGTGTAAGGAAGTATCTAACGTTCAACAATGGCTTGTCGATATAGGTGTTCAACAAGGTGATGTAGTTGCTGCTTATACCCCTTACCTTCCTCAAACCGTGATTGCGATGTTGGCAACTACTAGCTTGGGTGCGATTTGGACATCGACTTCGCCTGATTTTGGCGTCGAGAGTGTGATTGAGCGATTTGGCCAAGTGAAACCTAAGGTACTGTTAACCTGTGATGGCTACACCTTCAATGGCAAAACGTTCGATATGACGGACAAGAACCGTGAAATCGTTGAGCACTTAAACGAATTAAAACAGGTGTGTGAGATCGGTTATTTGAAACCGACTCGTGATTTAGAGAAGGGCGATTTAAAGAAAAACGACGTTAAACATGGTGTGTCGATCCAAAGTTGGAAAAACATCATTAGTCTCTATCAACCAAAGCCTCTTCGATTTACTCGTGTGAACTTTAATGAACCACTGTTTGTACTCTATTCTTCCGGCACCACCGGCAAGCCAAAGTGCATTGTGCATTCTGTCGGTGGCACCACCATCAATCACCTAAAAGAGCATCAACTTCACTGCGATGTTAAGCCAAACGATCGCGTATTCTACTACACCACTTGTGGTTGGATGATGTGGAACTGGCACGTCTCTGCCCTCGCGAGCGGTGCTTGTTTGGTAATCTTTGACGGCAGTCCAGTTTACCCACAACCCAATGTACTGTGGGACTTGGCACAGCGTGCGAATGTATCGCTGTTTGGCACCTCAGCCAAGTATCTAGAGGCGATTGAGAAAGCCGAACTCTCGCCAATCGACAGTCACTCACTTCCTCATTTAAGAACACTGTGCTCTACGGGTTCAGTGCTCTACCCTGAGCAATTCGATTACGTCTACAAACACATCAAACAAGACCTGCATTTAGCCTCAATTTCTGGAGGGACAGATATTTGTGGCTGCTTTGTTTTAGGCAACCCTATCTCGCCGGTGTATCGCGGTGAGTGTCAACAGGCAGGGCTCGGTGTCGACATAAAGGTGTTCAACTCTTCTGGTCACAAGGTCGATCACGAACGTGGCGAATTAGTGTGTACAAATTCCCTCCCCAACTTCCCCGCAGGCTTTTGGAATGACACCGGAGAGCGCTACCACAGCACCTATTGGGATAGGTTCGATAATGTGTGGCATCACGGTGACGAAGTCGCACAGAGCCAGCATGGCGGCTATCTGTTCTACGGGCGAGGCGACACCACACTCAACCCAGGTGGGGTAAGAATTGGGACTGCCGAGATCTATCAACAAGTGAACACCATTGAGGGCATCATCGATTCCATCGCAGTCGGTAAAGACATCGACCGCAATGAGCAGATATGGCTGTTTGTTCAACTGCAGCAAGATGTGAGTCTAGATGAAACGTTACTGACAGCCATCAAAAGTAAACTCAAGTCCTCTTGCTCGCCAAGGCATGTACCAAGCCAGATATTTGCGATCAGCGATGTGCCAAAAACACGCTCTGGCAAACTGGTGGAATTGGCGGTGAAACAGGTGATCAATGGCAAACGAGTAGAAAACCTCGGAGCAATCGCCAACGCAGAGGTTTTGGAAGAGATAAAGCGCGTTGTTTCGCCTTAGTATTTAGACCAAGAACGTGGCGAGCTATCTCCAATTTTCACGTGGCTGTCAGATAACATCCAAAGTAAAGGCAGCCGATTGAAAACCGATAACTTCGTGAAGCAAACAACGGGAGAAACACTAAATGCTGAACACTTTAAGCAGCACTTGATTAGCCGATAAAAACCGAATCGAAACCACTCTTTAAGCTTATGCCCCCTCTCCTATGTTTGGCTTCGCACATTTTCTAAAGCTCTTAATGCGATCTGAGCGTCATATTTAAAACAAAAGTGTTAAATTAATCATTTTATAGCCAGAGATAATATTCACTAAAGACGAATCATTTATACCAAAAAAGACGCCACCGCTAGATTACACACAAGCTTATGGATATTTAATCGAATAATAATAATTTCCTTTTCCACCGCTCCATTTCTAGTGAAATGATAATTTGATGGCTATCACATTTAGAACGATTATTTTCCCATACTATCTCGGCATGTTAATTACTTAAGAGTAATTAAAAAACCTAGTCATTGTTATTAATAAGCTTGAATCTAATTAGAAACAAGCGGTTAATCCCTACGTAAAATAACTAAAATCATTATTAAATGATCGGAGACATTATCATGCGCATAGTATTAGCTTTAGGCGGTAACGCTCTTTTAGCAAGAGGCCAAGCATTAACGGCTGAGAACCAACGTGAAAATATCATCAAATCAGCGGCGAGTATTGCTGCGATAGCACGCGAGCATGAGATTGTTATCGTTCATGGTAATGGCCCACAAGTGGGTTTGTTGATGGAGCAAAACGCAGCTTATAGCGAATACTCTCCAGAGACGACACCATATCCAATGGATGTGCTCGGATCCCAAACCTGTGGCATGGTGGGCTACATGTTACAACAAGAGCTAAGAAACATTGACCCTGAATTAGACGTAGCTACGCTAGTCACGCAAACTGAAGTATGCAAAAAAGACCCTGCGTTTGCTAACCCGACGAAATTTGTTGGCCCTGTATATACAGAGCAACGAGCTAAAGAGTTAATGGCTCAAAGCACAATGCAGTTTAAAGCTGATGGCGAGTACTACCGACGCGTTGTGCCTTCTCCTATGCCAAAAAGCATTGTTGAAATTCAGCAAATTGAGACACTTCTAGATACAGAAAACCTGGTTATCGCTTGCGGCGGCGGCGGTGTTCCCGTGAGTATTGAGCAAGGTAAGAGTACTGGCGTAGAGTGCGTCATTGACAAAGATCTTACGGCCGAACTACTCGCTGAAAAAATCCATGCTGACTTATTTATTATCTTAACCGATGGTTCAATTTTCCGTAACTATGGTAAAGAAGACCAAGCAGAAATGAAGCAAGCAACGCCTGCTGGTTTAGCAGAATTTTCATTCCCTGCTGGTTCTATGGGGCCCAAAATTGATGCCGTTTGTAAATTCGTTGAAGCTGGCTTAGGTAATGCGGCGATTGGTTCATTATTTGATTTAGATAAAATAATCACCAATGAAGCTGGCACTCTGATAACGAAAGGCGAAGGTATTGTTTATTACTAATCTTATCGAGTGATAAATACTACTAATATGAAATCTATTACAAGCCTCTTATTTAATTATAATGAGGCTTATTTTATTAGTACCATTTCAATGCTAAATGAGATAAATATTAATAAAATTAGAAATTAAACCTGAAATGAATGAATACATAAAGTCCAGAAATATAACAAACCATAACGTCGAAATAAGTAGCCCTCCAAGGATTTAACACCATGAAGGGCTTTTCGTCATAGAATTTATTCAGCTTGGCTTAATTCCGTTAAATATTGTCAGATAAAAACTGAATAATTTTGTCGCTAGCCGCTTTGCTGTCTGGGCAGTGGCCAAATTCATCAGAAATGTAGACTTCTCCCTTACTCGATAATGAAGCAGTTTTCTTCACATCCTCTGGCATCGCAATAGGATCTTTTTTAGTGTTTATCGCGAGAAGAGGCACATCGATTCTCGCCTTTCCGTCAAACAGCCCTTTATTGTTTAAAGAAAACTGAGGAGCCATCTGTTCGAAATAAGACATATCTGAAATATCGCCACCGATTCTCGCAATGAAAGAGTCCGATGACATTCGAGGGATAAACTTCAGTGTTTCAGTTTTGCCAATCGGTCCATCGACTAACGCGCACCGAGCAACCACAGCTTTTAAGCCTTTTTGGTTCAGAGCAAAGTCCAAGAGAGATGGGCCTGCGCCAGAAGAGCCTAACACTCCAATGCGTGTGCTATCGACTTCCTGAATGGAGCTTAAGAAGTTAAACGTCGCCACATGAGAAGCTCGCTCATCGCCAACTTCTATATGGTTTTTATAGTCTAAGCCTGCTCCCGGAATATCAAAGGTTAATACGGCATAACCTTTGTCGATCATCGGCTTAATACTGTGTTTGTGTTCGATTAATGTTTTATCAACACCACCCGACCACATTACTGCTGGCAAGTTGTTAGTGCTTGTCTTAGGGAGGTGCAAAAGACCTACGATGCTTCGCCCATCCTCTCGCTTCATCATCACCTTTTGCACATTTTCACCGCGTATTTCAGCGGCTTTTAGGTACATCTCGACCGCTTTTTCCATCGCAATGATTTCATTAGGTCGATGAAGGTTCGGGTACGCCGCGACAAGATAAGCCGCTGATGCTCGATCGTAGCTTTCAGCCAGATTGTGTTGAACTGCTTGAGTCTCAATGGCTTGTGCCGACAGAGTAAACTCGTAAGTCCAGAAACCTTTTCTATTCTCATTGTTACTATCGAGCAAACCATCTTTCGTGCTGGATTTAAGACGCTTCACGGTATTGGTAAAATCAGATTTTTCTAACCCCATATCTTCCCATTCACTAACACGAAGAGAACGGTAAAAGTGATCTTGATTTTCGGCCAAGTCAGACTTAAATGCGGTATGTGCCGTCATGTTGTCATCCTGGGCAAGTACTGGAGTCGCTACCGCGTAAGAGATAAGGCTCGCGAGAAGTATTTTTTTCATATCGACCTCTTAGAATTTATAGGTTGCGCCAACGCCAACAATGAGTTCAGATTTCTCGTAAAACTCGATGTTTGACGTTGTGACATCGTAGCCTGCAAGCGCGTTAAATGAGACATTCTCCCAGCCCATTAACTTGTCAAACTCATACGCGCCAAAAGCCCCAAACTTGCTGTCTTTTTGCTTTTTGTTGAAAAAAACATGCGTATCATCGAAGCTCACTGAACTGTATTTGCCCGATAAAGCAAAAGCGTGGCGACCATAAAATGCTTTGTAAGTTAGCTCTGTGCCAATCTCAGCATTAGACATCGCGTCACCATCGGCAGAGAACGTCTTGTACAACACAGAAGGTTCAAGGATCGAATTAGAACTTAACTGATGGGAGTATGAGATCTTTGAGTAAAGACCATTGCCATCTCTATCCAGAGATTTAATGGCCGAGCCCGTTTGGAACATACCTGAATTTTCTTTATCAAGTTCAATGGTGTAGTAAGCAAAGTCCGCAGAAAAATTTGAATCCAAAATGTTGTCGTACTTTGCACGATAAGCATTGCTTGAAAAGTCAGTAACTTCACGGTCGTCACCAGTAATAAACGGGTCAGCCCACGTTTCACCCCCCATGGACGGTAAATAAGAAAACGCGATCGACGAGTTTTCACCAAAGCCGTGCTTGTAACCGAGTTCTAAAACGAAATCACCCACCGCCAAATCGTCTCTAGATGTACCAGTAAACACTTGATGATTGTTGTCCGAACCGAATGTGTAACGAATCTGTCCCAGAGGAGCGGCCGCTAGCCCAGAATCTGATTCTCCTTTGGTATTGAGAACGCCCGTTTTTTTCTTGGTATCAGTATTGAAGTTTGATGTCTCAGAGCTCATTCCGATAAAGCCAGAAACCTCTCCACTAAAACCAGATTCGCCAAGTTCATTCGCGTTAACCGCAAAAGATACCGACAGTGCAATAGTCGTCAACGTTAGTTTTTTCATGCGTTCCTCTTTCATTTCGCTTAAATTTAAAGGACATAACCCTCTGTTTGAGAAATGATAGGCAACGCATTGTGAAAAATAAGTCAAATTGACAATGAAATTCAAGGCAACCGATGAGTTCTGCAAATGAAGAGCAAACAAACGAGCCGACACAGCTTTAATACTATGAAGGCCTTTCTACTCTTATCACTCGCTAAATCTGAGATCCGCTTTTAACTGTGGCTATTCGTTCATATCAACTTGATTCTCAGGCATCGCCTCAATAAAAGCGGGTAACTGGTTACACGCTTCAACAATCGAATTAATCAGCGGATACGGCGACATATCAACGCCAAAGCGCAGCGCGTTATACACCTGCGGCACTATGCAAACATCGACGATACAGGGCGAATCCGTGAGGCTATAAACTGAATCGCCATGTGCTTTTCTGTGCTTCGCTAACTTCTCTTCAACTGCTCGAAAACCTTGGCTCATCCAATAGTGAAGCCAATCCATTTTCATCTCTTGTTCGCAAGATAATTCTCTCTCCAAATATTGCAACACGCGCAGGTTATTAAGAGGATGAATTTCCATCGCAATATCCTGAGCCATCGCCAGTGCTTGATAGCGCAGTGGTGTTTGCTCAGGAATCAGCGAGACTTCCGGGCTACTCTTACAAGAATAGTGCTCATCGAGATACTGAAGAATAGCCAGTGACTGATTGAGTTGAACGTCACCATCCACCAGCACAGGCACTAACTCACTGGCATTGAGTTCGCGATATTGTGGATCATGTTGCTCGCCGCCATTACGCACCAAATGCACCGATTTCGACTCATAGTTGAGTTGCTTTAGGTTCAATCCAATACGCACTCGATAGGCTGCGGACGAGCGCCAGTAACCGTAAAGTATAATGTTCTTGTTCACGATGCTCTCGCTCATACTGAAACCCTATTACGTGGATTATAGCCCTCGATACTGGCTCACTTTTTGGTCTATCGCGCCAAAAATAGAATCACCTGCCGCATCAAACATCTCAAGCTTGATCGAATCGCCAAACGACATAAATTGAGTCGAAGGTTTACCATCGCGGATGGTCTCAATCATACGAACTTCAGCTATGCATGAATAACCCACACCGCCCTCGGCAATTGAGGTGCCATGGTCAGTGCCTTGCTTATTGGAAACCGTGCCCGAGCCAATGATTGCACCGGCCGATAGTGGGCGAGTTTTCGCAGCGTGAACAACTAATTCTGCAAAGTTGAAGGTCATATCCACACCTGCATTCGGGCATCCAAAAGGTGCGTCGTTGTAGGTTGAAGTCAGTGGCAGATGCACCTTGCTGCCTCTCCATTGCTCGCCAAGCTCATCAGGTGTTACCGCAACCGGAGAAAACGCCGAAGACGGTTTAGACTGGAAGAAGCCAAAGCCTTTCGCGAGCTCAGCCGGAATCAAGCCGCGCAGCGACACATCGTTCACCAACATCAGTAATCGAATCGACTCGTGCGCCTGTTTAGCACTTGCACCCATTGGCACGTCACCGGTCACAATCGCGACCTCACCTTCGAAATCGATGCCCCATTCGTCGCTGGCAAATTCGATATTGTCACGAGGGCCGATAAACGCGTCTGAGCCGCCTTGATACATTAATGGATCGACCCAGAAGCTTTCTGGCATTTCAGCACCACGTGCTTTACGCACCAATTCAACGTGGTTTACATACGCGCTGCCATCAGCCCATTGATAAGCACGGGGCAGAGGTGATTCACAATACTGAGGTGCAAACACTTCACTGCCTGTGACATGTCCGTTGTTTAACGAGGTGTATAACTCTTCTAACTGAGAAGCCACGCTGTCCCAGTTATCCAATGCTACCTGCATGGTTGGCGCTAGATGCATCGCATGGAAAATTTCGGTGGCAGCTACACATTGTTTAAGATCTTTACTTACGACCATCAATAGACCGTCGCGAGTGCCATTTTTCTTGGTTGCTAATTTCATCCTTGTTGCCCCTTACTTCTCTTGCCAACTGTAGACATATTCTTTGTTCTCAACGCTATCGAGTTCATCAGAGAACTGCAGCGCATGGCGAGTATCGATCATCACCGCCACTTCGTCGGTAAACTTCTTCTTATGCGCCTGACCCGCTTTAAAAGCCTTTGGATGAGGCCCATGCGTGAAACCCGCGGGGTGGAAAGTCACCATGCCCGCTTCAATATTGTCGCGACTGAAGAAGTCACCAGCGTGATAGAACAGCACTTCGTCGTAGTCATCATTGTTGTGGTAGAACGGCACTTTCAATGCACCTGGGTCGCTCTCAATCGGGCGTGGTACAAAGGTGCACACTACAAAGCCTGCGCCAACAAACGTCGTATGTGCAGAAGGTGGCAAGTGGTAGCGATGCGACATCAGCGGTCTGATATCGCGCCAATTCACTTTCACCACCGCTAAGTCGCCATGCCAGCCAATTGCATCCAATGGATTGAACGGATAGGTGATCACGCTGACTTTGTCGTGGCGCTTCACCTGAACCTGAGTCTGGTTTTCTGAATACTGAGCGCGGAATTGATCATTGATTGAAGGGATGTCGAGCACCGCCGGATCAAACACCGCGTGATTACCGACCATGCCTTTCTCTGGCAAGGAGTAAGCCGCGTCAGTGTTCTCAATCATCAAGATAAACATCGGCTCGCTTGGCTCTAAGCGCCAGTTGGTCGAGCGCGGGATCATCACGTAATCCCCTTCACTCACCGCTAGATGACCATAGTCACAATAGAGATCGGCGCTGCCTTGATGAATGAACAGCAGCTCATCACCATCGGAATTACGCACTAAGAAATCCATCTTCTCATCCATGCGCCACACACGAATTTTGCAGTCCGCATTGTGCAAAAGATGAGGCACCGCCCAAGGCGTTATCTGGCTGGCTTTCTCCACCAGCGTAAAATCAAAAGCGCGAGGGCGTAAATCGCCCTCCCACTCCGACCAACCTGTTGGGGCATGTTGGTGGTGAAAATGAGCGGCAGGGCCGAAGAATCCACTTCGGCCCGCCTCTCGCTCATAAATTGCCTCTTCGGGGAAGTCGGCATGCGCTTGTTTAGAGCACACACCCTCCCGATGAGGAAACGAGATCCATTTATGCATCGTCTAATACTCCTCGACGAATCTGGTCCTCTTCAATCGATTCAAACAGCGCCTTGAAGTTACCTTCGCCAAAGCCTTCGTTGCCTTTACGCTGAATGATTTCAAAGAACACAGGCCCGATTACCGTCTGCGTGAAAATTTGCAGCAAGATGCCGTCTTTGGTCGGTGCGCCATCAATCAGAACGCGTAGGTCACGCAACAGATCAGTGTCTTCACCGTGTCCTTTCACACGATCGTCAACTTTCTCATAGTAGGTATCTGGGGTTGGCATAAAGTCCATGCCGCGATCACGCAGAGTCTTCACGGTTTTGTAGATGTCATCGGTGGCGAGTGCGATGTGTTGGATACCTTCGCCGTTGTATTCGCGAATAAACTCTTCGATTTGTGATTTGTCGTCGGAAGACTCATTGATAGGAATACGGATTTTGCCACACGGTGAGGTCATGGCGCGGCTCACAAGGCCTGTCAGCTTGCCTTCAATGTCGAAGTAACGAATCTCACGGAAGTTACCAAGACGCTCATAGAACCCAGACCACACATCCATATTGCCTTGCTTAACGTTGTGCGTGAGGTGGTCGATTTCATACAAGCCAACGTTAGCTTCTGCCATGCGCTGTTCTGCATCATCATAGAATCGGAAATCGACGTCATAGATGCTCTGCTTGCCATAACGATCCACAAAATAGAGCAGGCTTTTACCGATGCCGTAAATGGCAGGAATGCTCAGTTCCATCGGCCCTATTTCTGTCTTGTACTCTTCACCACCGCCCTTAAACGCTTGCTCCATTGCCGCCGTTGCTTCGTTGACACGAAAAGCCATGCTGCACACCGATGGCCCATGCACTTTAGCGAACGCTGCCGCTTGGCTGTGAGGCTGTTCATTGACGATAAAGTTGATGTCACCTTGTCGATACAGCCAAGCCTCTTTTGAACGGTGCTTGGCGACCTCAGCAAAACCAAGTGACACAAACAGCGCTTTAAGTTGCTCAATTCCCTTGTGGTCAACAGCCGTGTATTCAACAAACTCGAATCCATCCGTGCCAAGCGGGTTGTATGACTCCACCATGAACTTTCTCCTTGTACCTATTGGTTTTGTATTACGTGTTTTTATTTACGTGACTTCTTATTGCGTGCTTTCTATTACATGACTTTTTCTTACGCGAAAGATGCTGTATGTTTTTTGTCCTTAATTAAATTTGGCCCACAAGCCGAGATAATGGAATGGGTGGAGGAAAATGGGCAATTTCGATGAAACCCCGTCAATTTGTAAAATATTTGTTACACGCAAACCATCAAGACAAGAAAGTGAGTGCTATCAAGGGATTGAAAGATGGTGGTTTGATTTACAGCAGAGTAAGAGATGTTATTGAATTGTTACATGCATCCTTTTGTCAGCTAAGGTAATAAATCGAACATTAGACTGATGACGCAAAAAAGCCGCTGTGTCAGCGGCTTGATGAGTTCTAGAACGAAGCTAATTCGAATATAGGATTCGCGTTAATCCCAGTTGAGAATCGACCAATTCGGTTGTTCAGCCAGTGCTTTCAAACGCGGGCATGGATTCACCAAGTAAGCAAAGTCAGCGTGTTCACACAAAGGTAAGTCGTTAATTGAATCCGTATAAAAGTGAATGTCTGAGTAGTTGGTTTCTTGATTGTCTAACCATTCTTTTAAACGGGTGACTTTACCTTCACGGTAGCTTGGCACACCTGATATTTGAGAAGTAAAACGGCCTTGTTTTTCAATCAAGTCGATACCGAGTGCGTTCTCAATACCAATCTTGCGACCGACCGCTTCTACTAGGAAAGTGACGCTGGCAGAGATAATCAACATGTCGATATCATCATTATCAAGCTGCTCAATCAAAGGTTTCGACTGCTTGAACTGTCTAGGCAAAATATGCTGTTCAACACACTCTTCCACCAATGCGGTGACTTGCTCTATTGGCATATCGGCTAACGGCAGCATGGAAAATGTTAGGTAATCTTCCATGTTCAGTTTGCCTTCCGAATACAGGCCCATTAAGCGCTTATCTTCTTCAATAAAATTGGGCGCAGTGGCAATGCCCTTTTCAACCAAGAACTCATTCCAGAGCATCGCTGCATCGGCATTGATCAGCGTTTCATCCATATCAAATACATACAAAGGTTTGAACATCTTAGGCTCTCACAGGTTGAATTTCGTTAAGGTTAAAACTAAACCATAGTTCTAGTTGGCTGCATGCTATAACGGGATTGTGACATTAAGAGCATATTTTCGTGGCAGTTGTATTTCACGGCTATGACAATCACCACATGCTTGTTTTCTTAAATACAACAGCTTATGGATTCAATCAGTATTGATACACATAGTTATTTAACTATATGTATTTAAATAACTATGTGTATTTAGCTAACGAGATGTATTGGCTAACCAAGTGCTCATTAGCAAAAAAAAAGAAACTCCGACTGATTCTGTCGGAGTTTCTTATAGAGTTGGATATGCTTTAGCGAGACATCAGCTAATTGAACCTACACTATTTTTTGCTCATGCTCCTTGCTCGACTCACTACCTTTCGACAAGAAACTGACAACGATCTCTCTCAGCTTTCCTTGGTTAACAGGCTTTGGCAAAAACTCATCCATTCCTACATCGAAACACAAATGCTTGTCTCGTTGCACGACGTTGGCCGTCAGCGCAACAATTGGGACATGTTTTGACGAACCCTCTTCGAGCGCTCTGATCTGTTTAGTCGCTTCGAAACCATCTAGAACCGGCATCTGGCAATCCATGAAAATCATCACATAGTCGTTGGCCTTAAATTTCTCGACACCAATTTCACCGTTGTCTGCAATATCCACCTCAAACCCCAGCTTCTTAAGCATCATTTTAGCGACTTGTTGATTCACTCTAGAATCTTCAACGACCAAGACTTTGCCGCTAAATTCCTTGGCAACCGCGACAGGTTTTGATTCTTCTTTGATTGGAGCTTGTTGACCGGATTGTTTGGTTTGAGCAGAGGTCGCTGATGTGGTGAGTGGCACTGGCTCGTTGTCTTTAAACGCGACCTCACCTCTATTTGGATAGGTAAAGGTTGAGGTATCAGCCGCTCTCGCCAGAACTTCACTCAGCGTCCATTTAAGCTGATTATCTTGATAAGGGCGAGCAATGTAGGCTACAAAACCCACTTGCTTGGCGCGTGCTTCATCTTGTTTTCGTGGGTCGGCAGAAATCATCACTAGCTTCGGACAAGCTTTGTCAAAACGCTCAATCAAACTTCTTGCTAATTGGAATCCATCAATAGACGGCATCACTTTATCAATCAGCACCAGATCATAAGGCAACGACTTCGCCACAGACTCTGAAACAAGCTCTAACGCTTGAGTGGCGGTTTCACAGCACTCGGATTTAACGCCGAATGATTGAAGTTGTGTTGAGGTAATACGCATGTTCAGCTGGCTGTCATCAACCAGAAGTACCGAGACTTTATTAAAATCTATGTTGCTCTCGTCAACGTCTAAGCTCGGGTCAAAGTCAGCGGTAAAGTAGAATGTACTTCCCTTACCTACGACACTGGTTAGCTCAAGCTTACTGCCCATTAAGGTCACGATCTTATCGCATATCGTAAGACCAAGCCCCGTGCCTCCGTAGATGCGGGTGGTGCTACCGTCGGCTTGTTGAAACTTATCGAATACCGATTGTTGCTTATCTTCTGCGATACCAATACCACTATCTGTCACCTCAAATTTCACTCTGAGCTTTTGTTCCGGCTCTATGACTTCTTCTAAACGAAGTGAGAGCATGACATGACCATGTTCGGTAAATTTGATGGCATTGCCAACTAGGTTATTCAGTACTTGTCTTAACTGAGTGCCATCGCCAATCACCATGGTTGGGATCTTAGGATCAATCGCCAGTTGGAATTTGAGGCCTTTTTGCTCGGCTTTAACTCTGAAAGTCGACTCTACATCGGCAGCAATACCCATCATTTTCATCGGTTCTTGCTGAAGCTCTAAACGACCCGCTTCAATCTTCGAGTAGTCGAGAATGTCATTGATTAAATCAAGTAGAGTGAGCGAAGAGGTGTTGAGCATGTCGACATACTCTTTTTGCTCTTTCGGCATATCCATTTCAGAAAGCAGAGACGATAACCCGATAATCCCGTTCATTGGAGTGCGGATTTCGTGGCTCATGTTGGCAAGAAATTCACTCTTGTTACGGTTCGCTACCTCAGCAGTATCTTTGGCTTTTTCTAATTCTTGGTATTGTTGACGAATACGTTCAATCGACTGATTGTAGCTACTCTCTAGTGTCGAGATCTCATCACTGTATGTAGAGTTAGTGGGTGTTAAAAATCGCGGTTTGTTGTCTTCAACCTGTTGATGGTTGATCTGAGAAGACATGGTCATTAAGCGCTTGACTACAAGGCGGTAGACGATGGTTAAACATACCAAAGACAATAAGAAGATTTTAACTGCTTCGAAGGCGAGCAATAATAAGACCCGATCTTCAAAGTCGTTGAGAATCATACTCAGATCAGACTGCACCGTGAGCGTCGCCAGTTGGAACTCTGAGCCTCCCATCTGATGCACCATATCCCAAGATTGAGAATAAGACTGACCGGACGTCTGTTGACCTAATTCTAAAATTTTTTCATCGGGGCTTTCTATTAACAGATAACTGACCGAGGGTAAGCGGGAGATACCTTCAGCTTGCACAAACAGTTGCTCTCTGTCTTCAACCCACAAACTGGCGGTTAAGCCGGAAAGATAACCATCCTTAACCTGTTCGATCTGAGAACTGATAAAAGAAACTCGATTTTGGTACTCCACATACAAACCTAGACCTGTCACTATGACTGTGAATAAGGTACTGATTGCGATGATTACCCCGATCAACTGTCGGGAGAGTCCAATATATCGTTTTCCTTTATTCACCATACAAAAATTACCATTATTGTTATCCTAGCAAACTACAATTACTCAACTAGTATAATAGTAGTCATTCATCAAATAACTAGGGAAGGTTATGAAAAAAAATCTAATAGTTGCATCCATAGTCAGTTTGTTTTCAAGCAGTTATGCTTTTTCAAGCGAACCTGTTCACTACTACATTATTGCAAGCCAAGCGCAACCTTTTCAGATCGAAACTGACGGGTCATCTCACAGAGGAATGGTTTCGGATATTGTTGAAGCCGTATTTGACGACAGCCAATACGAGATCGATTACCACACCTACCCTTTCAACCGAATGATCGACAAGCTCGATGCGAGAGAGAACCCAAACTGGGTCACCTATGGCAGTCCGAGCTGGGGAAATATCCAATCTGTTAATCTGTCTAAAGATCCGATTTACAATGTAAAACACGTGTTGCTCAGCAGCGGTAAGAAGCCATTTGAGTTCAGCACTATCGATGATTTAAACGGAAAAGCAGTGGTATTGCTGGTGGGGTTTGAATATCCGAATCTAGAGCCATACATCAAACAAGGTAAGCTGAACGAGATTCGAGTTAAAGATTACAGTGCGGCTTTTCGTGTATTAAACCGAACTCCGGGTGATACCGTTTTTGTTGAAATGGAATCTCGAATCAAATACAACCTAAATGAGCAGAAACTCAGTATTGATGACTACCAGATGCAAGAGTTTGGCTCAGTGATCAATAACTACCCCATCCATTTAGCATTTGACCCAGAGATGGATCCTAAACTGCAAAGCTTCATCGACCAGCGCCTCGACCAAATGAAAGACGATGGTCAGCTCAACGACATCGTACAAAACTATCTATAGCACTTGGCTAGCTCTAACTTGATTAGCCAATTACTCATGAATGACTTCGCGACACGTTTTTGTACTTTGGGTCAACCTTAGAAAACTGACAATAAAAAGGCCGCTCTGTAAGCTTACAGAGCGGCCTTAATTTATTAGTGATAGATCACAAACGTATCCATAGAGCTCGAGTTGATTCATTTAATGCGAAGCGATCAAATTCAGCTGCTGAGTACGAAGCTCTTGTCGTACTGCCATCAGAATCTTGCCTAAATGGTTCTTGCCGGTTCCATCGCCACCATCCCCCCAGAAGTGGTCTTTGTGCGAATGTTCTTTGATCACCGAATCTCCGGTATTGACAAGAAACAGCGCAAACTGTGGATTCTGCTTGAACTTCTCTGTGACAATGAACTGCATAACTTCAACACGAATGTCATACCAATCTTCCCGAACTTGGTCTTCATAATCACGGCTTAAAGAGAATGCTTCGGCAGGTGTGCTAGCTTTCAGAATAGTATTGCGAAGTATCTTGGAGGCAAACTTCATCGCTTGATAATAATGCTCGCTGGTCGCCCAAACTTGATCGTCAACTTTGATAGGACAAGCAGCAAAATTTGACAAGTACCCGTTTGGATCTTCAGGTTCATAGAACAGCACTTCTTTGGCTCTAGCCACCGAATTACACATAGCCTTCTCCTTACCAACAACATCGCATATTTTTGCTTTAACTTTAAAATTAGTGGCGTTGCATATAACTGTCAAACAACTTAGTTAAAGAGTATGCCAAGGGCATGTTTTTAGTTGAGAACAAATAATGTAGAGGAAGGACAATGGATTTAAATAGTGAGAGGCAAGGAGAGTGGTTTACTTATAAAAAGCACAAGTCTCTTTAAAAAAGGCATATAAATCAAAGGGTGGCGGTGCGCCACCCTTCTAAATGCAATGGGGATTGTTAATGAATTAGACCTAGCTCCCTCGCTTCTTCCAGACTAAAACCGCTTTCTCTGATTTCTCTTAGAGCTTCAATACGACGACGAGCTTCAGCAGACTTCATTTTCTTTTCTGGTTTGAAAGATACTTCTTCTTCAGCATCCCACTTATTTGCAATATTTGTCATTTCGTCATGGTTGATAGAATTAATGGACATGTTTTCCTCCGAAAAGCACCATGTAATGGACAGGTAATCTGTAGCAAATGCTATTTCGCTTGTTAAGCAATTCTGTACTGAAATGTGATGATTCCGACGCTTCACAAAGCTAATTAATAAATGCCTCATTTAAACTTTGCCAAAGCCATTTTCTGCCATTACATTTAAAAGATTCCCCATAAGAAATGTGGTTTGATCCACCTCTCATTTTCCTCGTTCTCATTTCCTATTTCCCGCTGAAACTTCATGAAATAACCAAAAAATAATTCGAGTCACTTCATTCTTTTTGTGCTCTTCTCTTTCACTAAATTCAACACATGCTAATGATAATAGTTATCAATATCATAACTGAGTGTTTATCATGTCTAGGGAAAATTCAGAGACACCTCTTCTCGAAGTGAAGAATCTATGTGTCGATTACATTACCGATGACGGCGATTTTAATGCCGTAAAATCCGTAAGCTTTAACATAGGCCAAGGCGAGATTTTTGGTTTAGCGGGAGAGTCAGGATGTGGCAAAAGTACCATCGCATTTGCCATTAACCGCCTGCATAAGCCACCGGCTTTCATCTCTGGCGGGCAAATACTGTTTGGCGGGCAAGATCTGCTGAGCTTATCGGACAGCAACTTGAACACCTTACGCTGGAGTGAGATCGCAATGGTGTTCCAGAGCGCGATGAACTCGCTTAACCCTGTACTGACCATTGAAGAACAGTTTGCCGATGTATTGCGCCACCACAAGGGTATGAACAATGAGCAAGCCAAAGATCGCGCCGAAAAGTTACTCGACCTAGTCAATATCCCTCGCCACCGTCTAACCGAGTACCCGCACCAGTTTAGCGGTGGGATGCGTCAACGTTTGGTTATTGCGATAGCTCTCGCGCTCAACCCTAAGTTGATTATCATGGATGAGCCGACAACAGCACTGGATGTGGTTGTACAACGCGAAATTCTGCAGCAGATACATCAACTCAGAGAAGAGTTTGGTTTCTCAATATTGTTTATCACTCACGACCTCGCACTAATGAGCCAACTGTGCGATCGCATTGCCATCATGCGTCATGGACAGATAGTTGAAGTCAACCAAGCCCATGAGATTCGCAATAACCCTCAGCACTCCTACACCCAAAAGCTATGGAGTTCTTTCCCTAATATTCACGAACATGCTCACGCAACAGCGTGCTAGGAGAGCTCCATGTCACAACCTATTTTTCAAGTAAAAAACCTCGTTAAAGAGTTCACTGTTGGAGGTGGATTTGGCAAAGAAGAGATCTTTAGAGCACTGCATGGGGTAAGTTTTGATTTACATGCAGGTAAAACATTGGCACTGGTTGGCGAATCAGGTTGCGGGAAAAGTACATGCGCCCGACTGATGACCAAGGTGTACCCGCCAACAGAGGGAGAAATACTGTTCAATGGCAGAGATATTTCTACCTTAAAAAGTCGTAAAGATATTTTGGATTACCGAAGCCGCGTGCAAATGATATTTCAAGACCCATTTGGCTCACTCAATCCAACCCACACCATTGAACACCACTTAACGCGACCGCTTAAGATCCACAAGCAAGTAGCTACGAAACAAGCTCTCACAGAGCGTCTCAATGAGTTATTAACGCTGGTGGAGTTGCCCATAGAAACTCTCGCTAAATACCCTCATGAGCTCAGTGGCGGCCAAAGACAGCGGATTAACTTAGCAAGAGCGCTTGCTGTCGGTGCTGAGGTTATCCTTGCCGACGAACCCACCTCGATGCTGGATGTTTCAATACGGCTCGGTGTTCTAAACCTTATGCAGAGAATGAAGAAAGAACTAGGAATAGGTTTTTTATATATTACTCACGATCTCGCAACAGCACACTACATCGCTGAAGAGACGGCAGTAATGTACAAAGGGCAGATCGTTGAATGGGGATCAACCCAGTCGATCTTAACCAACCCACAACACCCGTACACTAAGTTATTGATCTCTGCCGTGCCCGATCCCGATCTACCATTTGGCGAACTCGTCAAAAATGAGCCAAACTATTCCATAGACGCAGATCGTATTCGAGAGCAAAGCAGTGAAATACAGAGTGAGATCAAGCAAATATCTGATAATCACTATGTAAAACAGTGGGATAACGTTGCATGAATGAACTAGACACTTGGTTAGAACGGATCGGAAATTGGTACAAAAACCGAAAGCATGATCAAGTGGAACAGTTAGAGCCTTTGATCTTAACGCCTCCAGACGCACTCTGGGGGCCTTTGATCACGGATGAACAGAGCAAAGGTATCGCCTGCTGGTTAGACGGATGTCTGAGAATCTTTGCGTTTTATCGACATAGAGACGAAACGTTAACGACATCAGCAATGCCTCCAACATCAAGCCCATCATCGCTCTCAAACGAACCGAATGGCTCGCACCATCAGGAAAAGGCTTTCCAATACCTGATGTTTGCCTATAGCAAGCTGCAAGCTGTGTCTTGCAATCCAAAATCAGAACCTGATTTACAAGAGTGGTGTACACAGCGGCTACAGCACTTATGCGTATTGGCTTTGGAGTTTACTAACCAACAACAAGAACCGCACTGGAAAGAAGAATCAGAAAAATTGATCGAATCGCATGTACGCTTTATGGCAAGTCAACACCAGAACGATGATCAAGGCACGGCTCTACGTCAACTGCACTGATCCACTCCTCGATTCAGCCATGTTTGATCAAGCATCAAAGCTGAACCCCATCAAAAATAAGCTCCATAGAAAGTATGATCTCGCCTTGATCATGCTTCAGGAACCGACTCCATAATCTGTAGAATTTAACTGGTAAGCTTTTGAATATTAATGATTATCCGAATTTCAGGCAAAAAAAAGCGAGTCCCTTAGGAACTCGCAAAAATCTATTCAGTATGATGTAACAAAATATGAGCCAATCTATTAATCATAAGAAAGGACAAAAGGTTGTCTATTCGGGATAAATAATAATCAACTGGATGCGCTACATTGTCATCACTTTGTCAGCGTTAGGTGCGGTTTTAATCAGCACCTAATGTGTTCAAACTGTCTATTCGTCGGCCGTAAATACAGGCTTCTTTCGGATGAGTAGTCACTAGTGATCAGTGACAGTGATTGGTGGTTAGTGACTAGTGGCCAATCGCCATTTCGTCGAGCGCTAAGAACACGTTTTCGTCTAAATGACCTTCGTGAACTTGTTTACACACTTTACGACGCACAGCTAAACCAGAGATCAAACGCTCGATGGACAAGTGTCGATTGCTGGTGCTATCACGGTCGTTATAAAGCTCAATTAAACGACTCAGTGTTTCGTATGGGATAACGTCCTCCCCTACTCTCAACCAATCAAGCTTCTCAATGAGCTCTGAGCACTCTTCTTTGATTGAAGCATGTGAGTGCCCTGTCATAGCAGATAAAGCCGTTATGCTGCGTTCTAGAGCCTCTGCAGAGGTATATTTAGAGAGAGTTATCATGATCTCGTCAGCGTTAATCTCAACAGAGTGTTTACGCTGCTTAACTCGACGTCCCAATTTGCCTCTTGGTGACGGTGCTTTGCGCTGAATTGGCTCAAACTCACCATCGATAATCTCGGATAATTCTTCCAACTTCTGCTTAGACACCATTTCGTTACGCAATGGGTTCGGTAGCGTTGGCGCCATATTACGTTTGCCTGCGTTGGTGGTGCGTGCTCTTGAGTAACGTAAGACTTCTTCCACATTACATTTGATATCAACCTGATAATCGGTCGTTTTGCCTTTTTCGATCAACGCGGTGATCGTCAAGTGATAACCCCAAAGGTTAACCAGGAAAGTATCTTCTTGATCCCCTACTTCACCCAGCTTTCTAAGCTCGCGGATCAGATCCATCGAGAAACGACGCCAATCAATGTTACGAGCTAACTTCTGGTTGAGCTCGCTGAGCAGCATACAATCTGAATGGCGACGTGCCATACGGCTTCTAAAGTACGAATACATTTGGAAAACCAAGGTATGTTGCTTCAGGATTTCTGGCGGGAATAGGAAGAAATAATCACGAGTGAGTAGCTCTTCGTAGAACGAAGGTTCCCAAACAAGGATGTATAGATTCGGTTTAATGCGAATTTCGCCGTCAGAGCCCTCTGTAGGCGCTTCTTCCGATGCGGTAATGGTTCTAGCTAAGAATCGGAAACGATCACTCTTAAAGCCTTCTGGCATGTTCTCACTAAGCCAACGGCCTGTAAGCTCATGCAATTGGAAATCCGTAAATTCGATACGATCAATACTGTCGCGAATCGAGTCGCGTGCTGGGCCGCTGTCTTTCTTGCCACGCAAAGACAAAATATCCGTGATGTACAGAGGGGTTTTGTTCGGTGTGTGTTTAGCGTCTAAATGATAATCATCTTGGTGATGATCATGATACTGAACAGTAAGCGTGAATAACGCGAACAACGTCATCAGATCGTCAACCGTCATGATATTTTTAGAAGATCGTGTCTCGATCACTGCTCGAGTGCCTGAGATCGAAACCATAGATTTCTGGTAACTCTTACGCGTTCTAGGTGGCGCCAAGGCTTGATCAATAATCCCCGCCCAATTGGTTGGTGAAACAATGAATTGATCCGCTTCGTCTTTCATCGTTGGAGGAGTATTCAGTCCGTGTTCATTCAGTAAGCGCTTGTTGACTTTGGTTTGAGCTAAGGCTTTAGAGCGCTTTTGCTTCTCGTTTTGCTTGACGCTTTCTGTCACCAAGCTGGTGGCACCTAGTACCGATATCAATTGATTAGGGTTTACAAAGCGATGCAACATGGTTTTACCGGCCAAGCCTTCTTCAAAGCGAACCGGGATTTGCTTGAAAAGACCTATACTTACTGCCGCTCTTAACCTTTGCTGTAAGGCAGCACGAGTAACTTGACCATCGGTTGATTCAATAATTTCGGTAGTGGAAACGTAACCGTCTTTACTGCTAAACCCACGAAGTGAAATTAGGTTAAGAAGCTCAACGATGCTTTTGGTGACACCTTTAAAGTGTTGATATTGCTCTATCCATTCAACGGCTGTTTCAGATACCTCGAATAAATGACCATCTTTGTGGCTTCGTGCCTTAATTAATAATTTCTCTTCTGGTTTCATTATTGATCCGTATCACACTAACCGTAATTTCACTATAGTTCCTGAATGATAAAGAAAGAATGATCATAAATAAAGAGAATTTATTGGCTTTTAAATAACTGATCTTTTTGATTAATATGATCTTAAATGATTAAGTGATCTAATGATCCGGGTGTTCTTTTGGTTTTAAGTTGCTGAATTTAAAGGTGTAAAATAAAAACCCTTGGAAAGCATGATCATAATAAACCCGAAACTATGATCATTAAACCTAAGAAAGCATGATCACAGAACATCAGAAGTATGATCATTAAGTCATTGTAAGCATGATCATTATTGGCTCGAAAGCATGATCATTATACTTATACAGCTTATCCACAGACCGGAATTTAACATCATCTTCTAAGTCACTTCATACTCATCAATGTGGATATTTTTGATGGCCAATCTATCGGAACAATGATCAAGTGATGGTACTTTTTTATCGTTCCCGCCCTATTGAGTACAAAAATCAGTCTGTATCTGTTGAAAATGGATTGCTTTGATGTATTTAGCGTTGGTGGGCGCTAAATAGGAAGCATGATCATGAAATTGTTATGTTTGTGTATTCTCGCTCTGTGCAGATGGAATTTCTAGCCAAGGAGGTCTTATAGGCGTTGAATCCCCATTACAAAAGCATTTGTCCGTAAGTTAGCTCTTAAATTATATGCTTCCGGAACTATATTTACTTGATCATTTTTCCGGAAGTTGATCATTTCTAATGTGCAGTTGCTCGGATCAATATTGCTCAGTTTACGCCTTGATCATGCTTCATAATTTGGTGTGACTAATTCTCTTACATTAGATGTGTTCCTTGATCATTCTTCCGTCCTGGCTCTAATCCTCTGTTGTTTTTTGACGCTCCATTATCTCTTCTTTTTTGAATTTTTTGTCCATTGAACGTTTTTAATTTTTTGTGATTTGAAAATCTATAAATTCGAATGCAAATAACACTAACCGTAATCTATGGTTGTGTTTCAATCGTTCCGAAGATTTTTAGTTGTATTTACATTTACATTGTAAATAAGTGATGCTGTAACATTTTAAATGTAAGCTAGAAATAGCATGATTATGCATGATAAAAATAATGACTTTTAGCATTAATTTGATGCGATGTTTCATCACATTGTAAAAAAACTGTCTATTTTATGTGATTTTGCTCATAAATGAACGTTCATGTTTTTGTTGTGTTTGTTGTTAATCGCTGTACAATTTGTGCTTAGTTAATCATTACGGAAACTGGCAATGAAAAGAGAACAAACGATTGATAAGCTCTATCAGCTAGCCGAACAAACTCAACAAGTTCAGGCTGACCGAATTGAGATTATTTTGGAAGAGCGAAGTGATGAACATTTCCCTCCAATGTCTAAAGCTATGATGGAGACTCGTTCTGGTTTAACCCGTCGTAAACTCGATGAAGCGATCACTAAACTTGAAGCTGATGGCCATCAGTTTACAAAGAACAACGCCAATCACTACTCGATTTCATTGACAGAAGCTCATATGTTGATGGACGCGGCAGAAGTGCCAAAGTTCCACCAACGTAAGCAGCATGCTGACAACAAACCATGGATTATCAACGTACAAAACCAAAAGGGTGGTACGGGTAAATCGATGACGGCAGTTCACTTAGCTGCTTGTTTGTCTCTAAATTTAGATAAGCGCTACCGTATCTGTCTGATTGACTTGGATCCACAAGGCTCTTTGCGTCTGTTCTTGAACCCACAAATTAGTGGTGCAGAGCACGACAGCATTTATTCTGCAGTCGACATCATGTTGGATAATGTGCCAGAAGAGCAGGATGTTGACCTAGAATTCTTACGTAAGAACGTGCTGTTACCAACTCAGTATCCAAACTTGAAGACTATTTCTGCGTTCCCAGAAGATGCGATGTTTAACGCTGAAGCATGGCAAAGCCTGTCTAGAGACCAATCACTTGATATTGTTCGTCTTTTGAAAGAAAAGCTTATCGATAAAATCGCCGATGATTTTGATGTGATCATGATTGATACTGGGCCACACGTTGACCCGTTAGTGTGGAATGCAATGTACGCGTCGAACGCACTTTTAATTCCATGTGCAGCCAAGCGTTTGGACTGGGCTTCAACGGTTAACTTCTTCCAGCATTTACCAACAGTTTATGAGATGTTCCCGGAAGATTGGAAAGGGCTTGAGTTTGTTCGTCTAATGCCAACCATGTTTGAAGACGACAACAAAAAACAGGTATCGGTTCTGACTGAGATGAACTACCTGCTGAATGACCAAGTTATGATGGCCACGATTCCAAGAAGTCGAGCCTTTGAAACTTGTGCCGACACTTACAGCACGGTTTTCGACCTCACGGTCAGCGACTTCGAGGGCGGTAAGAAAACTCTGGCTGTCGCTCAAGACGCAGTACAAAAAAGTGCTCTAGAATTAGAGCGTGTATTACATAGCAACTGGCCTTCACTTAATCAGGGATAACAAGAATGGCAATTAAAACATCTGACTTAAATGCAAAGCTATTTGGTAAAGCAAACAAACGTCGCGTAGCTACGCCACAAGAAGCTCAAACAGCGGCAAAAGAACAAGCTCAAGTGATCGAGCTTTCTGTTGCGGGCGAAGACTTAGTTTCATTTGAATTAGTTCGAATTCCTGCGGCTGATGTAGCAACACGAACGGTTGTTTTCGAAGAGAATGCACGTGAGCAATCTTTCTTAAATGAACACGCGCTTTCCGACGTACTAACGACGCTTAAAGATCGCGGTCAGCAATACCCAGCGGTTGGTCGTAAGAACAAAGACGGCAAGATTGAAGTTCTTGATGGTAGCCGTCGTCGTATGTCATGTATTTTGGCTGACAAAGAGTTCCTAATCTATGTCGCTGAAAACATTAACGGTGAGCACGCTAAGTTTTTATCCGATGTAGCTAACGCTCATAAACCACTTTCTCTCTATGAGAAGGGTAAAGAGATGCAAGCTAAGCTTGATAAAGGCGAAGCTGAAGACCAAAAAGCACTCGCGAAAATGTTCCAGTGCAGTGAAGCTTTGGTCAGTGGCGCATTAAAAGCGGCCGCTCTGCCGCTTGAATTACTACAAGCTTACCCAAATGTAAGCGACCTTGGCCGTCCGACTATTGTTAAGCTACACAAACAATTCAGCGGTCTTACTACTGAGCAGCAACAAACATTACTGACCAAGTGTGACGCTTCTGAAGGTTTTGTGTGGCAGCGTAGCGAAGCTCAAGGTGTCACTCGTTTAACAAAAGACGTTACAGAGACTTTAGAAGGTTGGGTTCTTGAATTGTCACCAGCCCCCGCGAAGAAAGCTTCTCCAAAAGTTGAACTTATTAAAGGCCGAGCGTCATATAGCCGTAAGGGTTCAAACTTGGCGTTGAACCTTAAGAAAGTTGATGATGCAACAATGCAAGAAATCCTCGCATTCGTTCAATCTAAGCTCGACTAAGTCGACGACTTTTCATTACTCCTCTAAAGCCGCTTTATGCGGCTTTTTATTTGGCTGTGATAAACTGTGTTTAGATGAATCTGGACGCTAACTATGACAAACCCAAGCAACACTTTTCTGCATACACTTTTTAATATTGCTCAACACAATGGTCACCGTTACGGTGTGGTCTTTGATGGCGACTTTAATTGGCAAAACTCTGCTGTTTTTACCTTCCTTCAAAATTCATACACTCCGAGCATCTTCCAGATTGGCGGTACTCCATTTGAAGGTGTGATCCATGCTCCAGTCAAAAAAGGCCAACAACTGCTGGGTCGTGAGTGCCAAGTTCTTGTTTGTGATTTTAGAGAGCAGTTTGATGCGAATGGCTTTAGCGCCGCACTTGGTTCGTTAGTCGGTGGCGGACTGATGCTGGTGCTGCCGCCAAAAGTTGATGACTCCGAAGATAGCGAGAGCTTTGGCCAACGTTGGTTAAAGGGGCATTTCGATAAGCTTATTTCTGTTTCACAAAGCAATGAAGCTGACGATATTGTTCAAGCGACTAACGCACTTCCTCTGAAGAAAGACGTTGAAAATGGTTTGGACAAATTTGAACAGCAAAATCTGGCTGTTGAGTTAGTTAAAAAAGTGGTGTTTGGTCATCGTAAGCGTCCTTTGATTATCACCGCGGATAGAGGGCGTGGTAAAAGCTCGACATTAGGTATTGCGGCCGCACAACTTTTGGTTGAGCGTGTTGGGTTAAATATCATTGTGACTGCGCCTTCAGTAAAGGCCATTGAGCCGGTTTTTTTCCATGCGGGTCAGCGACTCAAATCCAACGAAATGATTAACGCTACTCACATTCGCTATCAAGGCGGAAGTTTAAGGTTCATCGCTCCAGATGAATTACTTAAATCTAAGCCAGATTGTGATTTGTTATTGGTTGATGAAGCGGCTGCCATTCCAATTCCAATGCTCAAATCTATGGTTGGCATTTATCATCGTATGGTTTTTTCAACTACGGTACACGGTTACGAGGGCAGTGGACGCGGTTTTGGTATCAAGTTTGAATCTTGGCTTTCAGAGCATCGTCCGGGGTGGAAAAGCTTTAAGCTTGAACAACCGATTCGTTGGAATAAAAACGATCCGCTAGAGGCTTGGTTGTTTGATTGCTTTTTACTTGGTAATAACGCATTACTAAGTGACACGGCGGTTAATGAATTAAATGACTTTTCTGCTGATGCAATTAACCAATTAAATCTGGTCGAGTTATCAAAAGCAGAATGCTTGGCTAACCCTGATCAGCTACAACAATGTTTTTCTCTGCTTGTGGATGCTCATTATCAGACGTCACCAAACGATTTAATTCAGTTCTTAAATAACCCCGCAATCCACCTGTATGCAGCTTGGCATCACAATGAATGTGTGGGTTGTATGTTGGTAATTGAAGAGGGCGGGTTGGATAGCGATCTGATTGCTCAGATTCAAGTTGGAAAACGAAGACCTCAAGGTCACTTGGCTCCAGTATTACTCGCAAACCAATTGGGTTGTACACAAGCGGCGACCAGTCGTTGCCTTCGAGTTATGCGTATTGCCGTTTCAACACGTCACCAAGGTTCGGGGATTGGTCGCTGGATGTTAGGTCAGTTATCTCAGCAAACCAATCAAGTGGATTATCTTGCGACAAGCTTTGGCGCGACCAGTGAGTTGATATCTTTCTGGTGTGGCAGCAAATTTGGAGCAGTGCACATTGGCCACCAGCGCGATCAAGCAAGCGGCTGTCACTCGGTATTGATGGTTAAGCCACTCAATGAAGACGCACAGGATTGGACCTACAATCTGATAAGTCACTTTGAACGTAGTTTCTGTTTTCTCACTTCTGGTTCTTTGGCTTCTCTCGAAGTTGATATGGTGCGCGCATTATTGCCAAGGCAAGCGGAATCTATGGCTGAGTCTGAAATCCAACTCCTCAGGAATTATGTCGATGGTGGTAATAGTTATGACAGCATTGGTTTCAGTCTCCTGAATTTGATTCTCCAGTGTAATGGTCATCAAGCGCACATAGCTGAATCTGACGCTATAATCGATATAGGTTTCGTTGTTTCAGACTTACTTATCGCGAAAGTCGTGCAGCAGAAAGAGTGGGGGACTTGTGTCGAACAGTTTAATCTAGTCGGACGAAAACAAGCTGAGCTACAGTTTAGAAAAGATGTAGGTACTCTTCTATCAAATTTACACTGTAAATAAGTAGGTCAACGATTGTCACTAAATTTGGAACGATAGAGCATATGTCGAGCTGTTAATTAGATTTACAGTGTAAATTAGAATGCCGGATTTACACTGTAAACTGAACTGCTGATTGTAGAAATCTAAGTAATTCCAATTAGCCAATCGTTATGTAGATTTCCCCTTTGTTGAGCATATCCACCATGACGCTCATTTCCGATCTCAATTCTACCAATCTAATTGTCGCCGTTGTTTGGAAGCTATGATTTCGGATTATCACATTAATTCATCCCGAATCATTTGGTGATGAGCTCCGTCGCTGTATTGCGATTTTATGCTCATATCCAATACTCATGGTTTGAAAAAAATCGTGAAAGAATCTTTTTTGTAAAGGTGCAGTAGAGCTTAGAATGGGGCAGTCTTATTTATGAGTCCCTTTGCAAAATCGAAAGTAAGTGATGTGACGCTGATTATTATACTGTAGTGATTCTAAGCACTGAGCGAATTATATAGACTGCATAACAATAGAGTTATTAAGGGTACACAATTCGAATGTGGGATAGCATCGTTACATTGTCGGAAGATAAGAAGCAAGTGATGGCATGCCTGCCGTCTGGGTTCGTGGTCAACGCAAGCTTTGACAATAAGACATTGCCAACAACCTTAGAAGCTTTGAACGCATCAAACTATTTTATTTTCGAAGAAGAGATTCTGCGTTTTGTCACTCTTGCTAAAGAAGGTAAGGGAGAAGCTTATCAAGGAATATTGATTGCTGAAGTTCGTAATTCCAGTGTTGCGGTTGAACTTTCTGATGATGAGATGCTCGCAAGTCTTGTTGTGACAGGGGCATATAATGGGCAGGCGTTACGTGGCAGTGATATCATTCATTGCTTGGCTCAGGCTCACATAACGAAAGGAATTAATAAGCTAGCACTTAGAAAAGTATTGATGATGAGTAGCAAGCTAAAGCCGGGTGAAAAATTTACTCAGCCCGTTGCCAAAGGTTCTCCAGCTGTGAAGGGTAAAGATGCTAAGTTTTCAGCATTGGTTGAAGATATTACTCATCAAGTATTAAAGCCTCGCAGTAAAGACGCCGGTAAGATCGATATGCGAGATCTCGGCGAAACCATTACCGTTGGTCAGAATGACCCGCTAATGAAACGAACTCCTGCCACCAAAGGTATTGCGGGCTTTACCGTCCAAGGTCGAATTATCCCACCCCTTCCGGGGCAAGACAGTTTGATTAAGCCTGGGAAAGGCACCCACATTTCCCCTGACGATCCTAATTTATTACTCTCTTCATCCTCTGGTCTGCCCATTATTAAAGAGCGAAGTATCGAAGTAGATGACGCCTTATGTGTTAGCAATGTCGATGTATCTACTGGGCACGTTAAATTCAAAGGTAATGTGTTTGTTTCTGGAAACATAGAACCCGGAATGATAGTGAAGGCAACCGGAAGCATTACGGTTGGTGGTTTTATTGAATCTGCAGAAGTTCAGGCTCAGGGAGATATCAAAGTCGCGAAAGGCATTATTGGCCATACGACCAAAGAGGACGAGCCAAAAAGTTGTAAGGTACTTAGCAAAAGCTCTATCACAGCAAGCTACGCACAGAATACTGAACTGCAAACCGCTAATGACATTCTTCTCAGTCTACACAGCATGAGTAACGACATTCGTTGTGGTAACAATCTCATTGTGATGGATACCTTGAAAAAGCATGGCACGCTCAGTGGCGGTGAGGCTAAAGTCGGCGGTAAAGTGGAATGTCTTTTCTTAGGTGTTGAAGGGGATACAGCAACTAAGGTTCATGGTTTTGCACGCTACGATGGGTATCAAAAAAAGATAGCTCAATTAAAGGAAATTTATAAACACGCTCAAGAACAAACCATGGATGTCATCCGGCAAGAACTTGAATTTAAGAAGCGACCAAAAGCTGAAAGAAGCGAAGAGAAAGCGTTGGAAATTGAACAGCAACGAGAAAAAAACAATCAAGCGATAGAGAATACTAAGTCGCAGTTGGATACGCTCGAAGCTGAATTTGAGACAAACCTTGCTGAGTGCACAGTAGAGGCGCACGAGAAAGTGTACACCCGTGTATCAGTTTTGTTTGGTGATGAGATGGTGACAACGAAGCGGACGCATGGCGGCAGTGTTTTCTCGTTCAATCAATATGAGATTCAATGTTCTTTCAAAATGGAAAAAGAAGATCTCTCATTGTAATTGAACATTTTTCATTAGGGGTGTTTGAGGTGCTTTTTACTCAAGCAAACCAATCCTAGCAGGGGGAGGGGATACCCTCAGGCTGGTAAATTAAGTATCAACTGTCCCGCACTGAAATGTACTTTAGGAGGCCTTATCGTTTAGCGATAAGGCCTCTTTTTTTGCTCGCGTGATAGTTATATTTACGGTAAGACCGATCAATAACATTTCATCTAAACTTACGAAAACTCGGCATCATGCTGCTAGGGTTTCTGATTATAGGAATTCTACTCTCCGAAACGACTTATCCAAAAGCTGCACCTTGTTCCGAGGTTTATTCCTACACCATTTCTGAACACCTACTACGATGATTAATACAACTTGGTTTTGATACTGTCACTGCTTCGCCAGATATGACCTCAATTCAAAACTCTCAAGGGCAGTTGTAAAGAACGCTTCTCGCTATCTCAGATGATAATTAAAAACATCGTTTTATTTAGCAAGTTTAACCTTTTGTCAATATGTGAAATTTATTTATAAAGAATATAACCAACAAATATGACCTTACCTCTTGATAAATCAAGGGCTACAGATAGTCACTTTATCAATGAAAAAATAGGTTTCATTTGTGAGGGTTTTATAAATCACCCATCGGAGATACTGTGACTTACATCACAGGATGAGTAAGTAAGGTATTATCATGAAAAAATCAGTATTAGCACTTGGATTAATAGGTCTAGTTTCACTTCCAACTTTTGCAGCAGGTACAGACGGCGGAGCGTATGTAGGTGGTGGACTTAGTGTCTATCAAGACTCCGATACGGATGGTCACGGTAGTTTAGATTCTGACGGTATGGGCTACAACCTATACGGTGGTTACCAATTCAACCGTATTGTTGGCGTAGAACTTGGCTACAACGATTATGCAGATTACAAAAATGGCGCAAAAGAACTTTCTCCAACGTCTATTTCTGTATCCGCAAACCTCGGTTATACGTTCGACAACACCATTCGCCCATTCGTATTAGCAGGTTTGAGTTCTGTTGACCTTAATGCAAATAGCGCTGCAGAATATGGCGATGATAGTGGTACGGGTTTCCACTTTGGTGTTGGCGTTGAATACACGCCAGTTGAACACTTAACACTTCGCCTGATCTCGCAAGCTGATGCGGTGAGTGTGGATGACTACTCTATTGGAAGTAACGGTGCGTTCAAAAGTGATGATCACACGTTGGCATTCAACAGTGTTAGCTTCGGCGGCTCATACAACTTCTAGTGCGTCCCTAGCGATCACATAGTAAATAAATCAAATTCACTTTGCTACTCTGCCCTGTGATGAGGCGGCACAGTAAAGTGAATTTTTGTATCTACACACCTTAGTGTCATTTCACTTTAGCCAGTTTATCGCTCAGCGTCGTCTATTTGAGCTTTATGCATTGATATTAGAGCTTTCTTGGTAGCGAGACTAAAATAAAGGGATAAGTGACGCAGGAAAACAAAAATTATGAACCTTCCAAGCTTAAACATGTCGATAAACAAGCTTCCTTTTGTGTTGGCTGTGTATTATCTGCTTGTCGTCAACATCCCTCTCTCCCTAGAACTGTTTAGTATTGTTCAGGCATCAAAGTCTGAAAGTGTCGCGTTTCTTATATCCATCCCGATCTTCTTCCTTGCTGCCTTCAATTTTATCTTCCAAGTTTTTAATTGGCCGATATTCTCCAAGCCGTTTTTTATTTTGTTGCTGATCACCTCGACACTCGTCAGTTACAGCATGTTCAATTACGGCATCTATGTAGACTACGGGATGATAGAAAACGTATTCGAGACCAATAGTGGTGAAGCAGCAAGCTATGTAAGTACCCACTCCATCTTATGGTTACTTGCGATGGGCGGTATTCCGTCGCTCACCCTCTTGTTCACCAAACTTGAAAAAGAGTCTTGGAAAGATTTCTTTGTCTGGAAGTCGATTGGGCTGCTCTCTTCCTTAATCGTCATCGCCATTATTGCCGGGTTTTTCTACAAAGATTACGTATCAATTGGTCGTAATCATTCGCACATCAAAAAGATGATTATCCCGACCGAGTATGTGTCATCAACGGTCAAATACATCAATAACACCTACATAAAAGAGCCTATTCCTTATCAAGAGTTAGGGTTAGATGCGCAGCTAAAACCAGAAGCTAAACAAGCAGAAAAGCCAACGTTATTGGTGTTTGTTCTTGGTGAAACCGCACGTGTATACAACTACCAATATTATGGCTATGAGAGAGAAACCAACGCTCATACCAAGCCTTACAACCCGATATTTTTCTCTGATGTTCAGTCGTGCGGAACCGCCACCGCTGTTTCTGTGCCGTGTATGTTCTCGAACATGAATCGCAGCAACTACGATCGCGACAAAGCCTACAACCAAGATAACGTGGTCGACATTATGAACCGCGCGGGCATTCACTCTATCTGGCGAGAGCATGATGGTGGAGACAAGGCGGTCGCACACCGAATCAAAGAGATGACGCTCGTCGCCAAAGACAGCGACCCATTGTGTAATAACGACATATGCTACGACACTGCGATGCTAGAGAACTTTGAACAAGATACTCAAGAACTCAAGCAAGATAGCATCATTTTCTATCATATTTCGGGGTCTCACGGGCCTACGTACTTTGAACGTTACCCAGACGAACATAAGAAGTTTACGCCAGACTGCGCTCGTGCAGACATTGAAAACTGTACCAAAGAGGAAGTGGTCAACACCTACGACAACACCATTTTGTACACGGATTTCTTTCTCTCACAAGCTATGCAAAAGCTTGAGAAGCTGACCGACAAATACAATGTGGCGTTGATGTACGTGTCCGATCATGGCGAGTCACTAGGAGAAAATGGCGTCTACTTACATGGCATGCCTTATTCATTGGCCCCGAAAGAGCAAACCCATGTGCCTATGATCATGTGGATGTCTCATGGTTTCGCCGAGCAGAAAGGGATAAACCAAACCTGCTTGAGAAAGGCAGGCAAAGAACAGAGCTTCTCCCAAGACAATCTGTTTGACTCGCTGCTCGGCCTAATGGACGTGCAAACCAAAGAATACCGAGAGAGCCAAGATATCTTTGCACCGTGTCGTTAGCGATTTTGCTTATGTAAATCATCGAAAAATTCGAGTTGCTTGAACAAGCTCTCCTCAACTACCTCTAAAAAGAAAAGGCCTCGGTCTTTTCTTTTTTTCGTCGCTAACATAGAGCCAGAGTGCTAATTTATAACAACGAAACAATGAGCTACATTTAATGGAGACAATAATGGAAGAGTCCATCGTGCTCCAAAGGCCAACTTGTCTTATTAGACTTTATCTCACTCACATCGCTCATTGAACTTACCACGATTAAACTCAGTTCAATACGGCACCTGAATGGCGCCATAATATTAATGTTTACGTCATATCATTAAGGACAAGTGAATGGACGCTTTCATAATTTCTAGCTGGCAATTTTCAGAGGGTGTCGCGTATGAGTACACCACGACCCCAGCACCATTCGAGCAATCAACTTGGTATCACTGCCAAAGAGATGCTGACGGTTTGAGAGAATGGCTTCACAGTAATACGGTTCCAAATGCCATCATCGATTCATTACTCACCGATGATACCCGCCCTCGATTTGAGCAGTTTGGTCACGACTGTTTTTTGATGATTCTGCGAGGCATTAATCTAAACGAAGGTGCTAACCCTGACGACATGCTTAGCCTACGTATCTTATGGTACAAAGGCACTTTAATATCGACACGCAAAGTTCCTTCAAAAGCGGTCAGTAATCTGATATCCGATCTCAAAGAAAACCAAGGCCCGACATCATTACCAGATGTCTTACTTGGAATGATCCGTGGAATTAACCATTATATATCAAGCTTCTTGACTCCCGTCGAACAACTGATTGATGAGCTAGAGTCTGAATCTCATATCGATATTAAGTCCATCAATGCTCTGCATTCAAGGTTACTTAGACTAAGGCGCTATTTGAAGCCACAGAAATATGTTTTTGAGGATTTAATGAGTGAACTGCCAGCTCCATTGAGTAAGCACAACAGTCATATAAAGAACAGCCTTGATACCATCCTGAGAATTAATGAGTCTGTTGAGTTTTACATCGAACAAATCAATGTGTTTTTGGCGAGCCTAAGTCAGCAGCAAGCTGAAAAAATGAATAGAAATACGTACCTATTTTCAATCATTGCGGGTATTTTCCTCCCCGCTGGGTTTTTCACCGGTTTGCTGGGTGTCAATATTGCAGGAATACCCGGAACAGATAACCCAATAGCATTCCCACTATTTTGCGTTGGGCTGCTCGTGGTCATCGCGGCAGAGGTCATTATTTTGAAAAATTTGAGGTTTATTTAATGGTTGAGTTTTGGCAATCCAATATGTGGCTTAAACAAGTGAGTTTAGGTTTACTTCTTATCACTGTGTATTGGGTGATAAAACGCTTGGGGAAAAACTGGATAGAAACATTAGCGGAAAATAAACGCGTCGAATTGAAGCGAAAGCAGTTCGTGATTAAGTGTTTCAATATTGTTTTGTTTCTACTCTTCATCGCTGTGTTTACGATTGTTCTTAACTTAGGCTTTGGCGATATTTCGCTATTCTTATCATCCATATTTGCGGTGCTGGGTGTCGCTTTATTCGCGCAATGGTCGATTCTAAGTAACCTCACAGCCAGCGTACTTATATTTTTCGTATTCCCTTATCGCATTGGCGACAGAGTAAGAGTCGCGGAGAAAGACGAAGACATCAGTGGTGTGATCATCGATATCACCATGTTCCACGTTATTCTTCGACACAGTTCGGGCAATCTCATTACCTACCCTAATAACCTGATCCTACAAAAAGGTGTAATCAAGGTTTTGGTTGAACCTGAAGCAAAAAGTGAAGCTTCATAAGGTAACAGGCCTAACACCGAATACCTATGCCAAACAAGGTGGGTTAACCATTGATGTGTATGGAGGAGTGAGATCAGAGTAACCCACTCTTTGTCTATAACGCACATTCTTTCTATAGCGAAGGCTCTGTCTATTGTGTCCCATTAGCCGCAAGTTTTATTGAGTTTAGATTTGCGACTAAATATACTAGGGGCATCATCAGGCGGAGGACAAAAATGAATAATAAAAACAAACATATAGTTTTAACTCATGGTCTATATATGCCTGCGTTGATCATGCAATATCTGGATAGGAACTTCAAAAAACGCGGCTTTACAACGCACAAGTTTGCCTACAATTCGCTGCGTTTCCCTTCTGCAGCCAAACGTCTCAATCGTTTCGTGAATGCTCGTTTTAATGAGTATGATGAGGTCTATTTTTTCGGTCACTCACTGGGTGGCTTGCTGATTCGTCATTACTTTAAATTCTACCAACCACACTTCGCCGACACCTGCATTATTACAGCAGGCACTCCGCACAATGGGGCAACCATCGCCAAAACACTGTCTAATCATGGGCTTGGATTTATATTTGGTTCGAGCAAAATGATTTTAAGCGATGGCTTGGGTGACTACGATATTGATGTGCCGATTGGCGTAATTACGGGTACCTACGACGCCGGGGTAGGACGCATTGTATTGGGAAGAAACCCTGGGGATGGCACAGTAACACTCGAAGACGCCAACCTTAGAGGAGCCACTGATACTTACGCCCTCAAACTCAACCACACAGCGCTTGTCTACTCTAAGGAAGTCGTAACACTGTCGGCTCAGTTCATTGAACACAGAGCTTTTAAGGGCGCTTCATAGCTTTTTTTCGTTAGCTTTTACGCGTTGATTCCTGTATCGAGCTCTTGTTCTCTTATTTGTGATAGATAAAAACCAAAATACCACTCTGCGATAAGAGTGGTATTCGAAGATCCATTACTGGAAATGAGCGCTTGCTATACTTTCTACAGACGATTCACTCGTGTTGGTAAGAACACCTCACCCAACATGCATCGCACCGAACCACCACCAATATCTTCAATCGTTTTCACATTGAATGGTAGCAGCTTACCGTGTGTCGAAAGCTGAGCTAACTGAGCTGGAGAAAACGCATCGTAAGCCGATTGAGACATCGCGATCACCTTGTCGCCATTCACGGTTTCCAACTGTAGGATGTTGCCACAGAATCGGTTCATCTGATCGATTGAGATAGAGATAACCTGCTTGTCTTTAGCAAGCGACTTCACCACAAAACGACGTTCAAATTCAGGGATAACTTCATCACAGATCACGCAGAAGTTATCACCAATCGCCATCATCACATTGGTATGGTAAATCGGTTGACCAGACGGTAATGCCGTTTGGAACGAGACCACGCGAGAATAGCCAATGCGCTTCGCGTAATCTTCCAATACTTCGCGGTCACAACGTTGTGAAAGCGCAGCATAAATAGTCTTATTAATATGATCGATAACCATCACACCAGTGCTCTCTAGATAAGAACCTTGAGCAACGTACGACTCCATAGACTCACTGTGATTAACAATGCGACCAGACGCTTCCAACGCTTCAATAAGTGCATTCGGCTTAACTTCATTTTGACGGTTTTCACACGCCATAGGGAAAGTGAATAGGCTTCCATCACTACAAGTACTGAACCAGTTGTTTGGGAACACTGCGTCAGGGGTTTCAACACCCAGTTCCGGATAATCAAACTCTACAACTTGCACACCTTCTTTACGTAGCGAAACCACCATAGCCTTAAACTCGGCCATCGTTTCTAACTTTACCTCAGCTTCAGTCAGATCGACTCTGTGCTGAAACTCGTTATCACGGGCTGTTTCTTCGTTAAATTTAAATTCTTTTGGCGGCACCATAACAACGCAATTTGCGTTTTGAACATTAGTAATATGCAGTGATTTTTTGTGTAGGTTTAACATTTTAACCGTCCCTATCTTTTATTTACCTCAGAATTGTAAACAACTTGTTACGACAAAATTCACTGAAAATCACAATGATTTGAATATTTATCCCAAGTAATTACTGCGAATTTTAGATTAGTCGGTAATTTTTACTGCAAGATAACAGCACATCAGAAAGAACCAACTGTATGCATATTCGTTAAAGAATTTACTGGATAAATATTCTCATTTCATTTTTCAACTCCACACGAGTTTTGATTACAATTTAATCCATTTAACGTTAGGATTATCACCGTTGCATAACCATCAATTACGTTTGAAATAAGCTTAACTTTTCCTGTCTAATTCAATCTAAAATTAGCTTCATGAAAGACACTCTTTGGAAGTGTTCTGTGTCGCTTAAACCAAGTACTTACATAAGAACTAAACAAAAATCTATCGAATGGCTTAATACTTATAAGAACGCGTTGGCACTTATATAATTTCAAACTAAAACTGAAAAATTCAAATCAAGACTATAAAAACAAAGCTGCACATCACGATGCTCTAGCATCAAAGATGCAGTAGCTTATAAAGGGAAAACTATGTACAAGAAATTTGAAGGCTTTACTAAAGCCTTTCCAAAGGAAGAGCCGATACAACCTCCTGCTGGAATAGTGGCATTCTGCCGCCATTACACCCGTGGTTTTGAAAAACCGTTGATCTTACTCGGCCTAATGAGCATGACCATCGCGATCATCGAGGTCGCGCTATTTGGTTACATGGGACAACTGGTTGACTGGCTATCAACAAGTAACCCAGACACCTTCTTAGCAGACAACCAATCCACATTGATGGGGCTTGGTATCCTGCTGTTGGTCGTGATGCCAATCTTGATCAGTGTTTATTCGCTATTGCTTCACCAAACTTTGCTGGGCAACTACCCAATGTCGATTCGTTGGCTAGCCCACCGTTACCTTTTGAAGCAAAGCTTGTCATTCTATCAAGATGATTTTGCCGGGCGTGTCGCGACCAAAGTGATGCAAACCTCGCTCGCAGTGCGTGAAACCGTAACCAAAATGGTCGATGTATTCGTCTACGTGACGGTTTACTTTACAGCGATGCTATTCATGCTTGCAGAATCAGATTGGCGCTTGATGGCTCCGATGTTGATTTGGTTGTTCATTTACGTTGGCATTCAACTGCACTTCGTACCAAAGCTGAAAGACGTGTCTTCAGAGCAAGCGGATGCTCGCTCGTTGATGACGGGCCGCATTGTGGATAGCTACACCAATATCGCAACGGTTAAACTGTTCTCACACAGCAAAAGAGAAACCGAATACGCTGAAGAGGGCATGGAAGGCTTCTTAGATACTGTCCATCGCCAAATGCGCTTGGTGACCGGTTTCAACATCTGCGTTGAATTTGCGAACTACTTGTTGGTATTCAGCATTGCCGGTATCTCTATTTACCTGTGGCTAGACAACGCAATCACCGTGGGCGCAATTGCCATCGCAGTCAGCTTGGCTTTGCGTATTAACGGCATGTCGAAATGGATCATGTGGGAAATTGGTGGCTTGTTTGAAAACCTAGGTACTGTAATTGATGGCATTAAAACACTGTCTAAGCCTATCGCTATTGAAGACAAAAAAGACGCGAAGCCTTTGGATGTTCCACAAGGCGGCATCAACTTCGATAACGTGAGCTTCAACTACGGTGAGAACAAGGGTGTGATTAACAACCTTAACCTCAACATTAAGCCGGGTGAAAAGGTGGGCTTAGTAGGCCGTTCAGGTGCGGGTAAATCAACCTTAGTTAACCTACTGCTGCGTTTCCATGATGTAGAAAGCGGTCGCATCTTGATTGACGATCAAGAGATCTCAACAGTGACGCAAGACTCGCTGCGCAGCAATATCGGTATGGTGACCCAAGATACTTCACTGTTGCACCGTTCGATCAAAGAGAACATTCTTTACGGTCGACCTGAAGCATCCGATGAAGAAGTTTACGCGGCGACTAAACAAGCGCACGCTCACGAGTTTATCGAAACGCTCACTGACCCATTTGGTAACGTTGGCTACGATGCTCAAGTAGGTGAACGTGGCGTCAAGCTTTCTGGTGGTCAACGCCAACGTGTGGCTATCTCACGCGTACTTTTGAAAAATGCGCCGCTGTTGGTTCTAGATGAAGCAACATCAGCACTCGATTCTGAGGTCGAAGCAGCGATTCAAGAGAGCTTGATTGAGCTAATGGAAGGCAAAACGGTTATCGCGATTGCACACCGTTTATCGACGATTGCAGCAATGGACCGTTTGATCGTACTCGACCAAGGTAATATCGTCGAAGAGGGCACGCACCAAGAGTTGATTACACAAAATGGCATCTATGCTCAATTGTGGAATCACCAAACGGGCGGGTTTATTGGTGATGATCTTGAGCAGGCAACGAGTGCTTAATTAATATTCCATTTTAAAAGTGCGGCGTAATTCACACCAAAATGTTAAATACTAGTAAATTACACATGGCAGAATGTTATGTCGTAATCATATAATGACATTAACAGCAATGACGCTTCGCTTGCGCGTTCTGGAATAAGGCTAGACTTCGGGGGGAGGCTAGCCTTTTTTATGTCTGTTATTCTTCGCCCCTTTCTCATCTGTTTTCATTGGTTCTATAAACTTCATCGATCCTTTTGTTTTTTTCTTGGCATTTTTTTCTTAAAATGCGCGCAGTATTCTTTTTAGAGATCAACCATGAACAAAAGTGTCTTAACTAACGTTATTGCGTTAGCGCTGCTTGCTGGCGGCTATGCGACAGCAAACCAATACTTACTTTACGCAGGCTTATTCGCCTTTTCTGGTGCCATCACCAACTGGCTTGCGATTCACATGTTGTTCGAGAAAGTACCCGGTCTATACGGTTCTGGCGTTATTCCAGCACGCTTTGAAGAGTTCAAGGCAGCCATCAAGCAATTGATGATGGAACAGTTCTTTACTGAAAGTAACATCGACCGTTTTCTTAGTAGTGAGATGACCGGGAAGTCACTTAACCTAGAGCCTGTGATCAAGAAGATCGACTTTAACCCTGCATTCGATTCACTGGTGCATGTTATCGAAAACTCACAGTTTGGTGGCATGTTAGCGATGGTTGGTGGCACAGAAGCACTACAGCCAATGAAAGCGCCATTTGTTGAGAAGATGCAAGAATCTGTGATTGAAATCAGTAAGAGTGATTCTGTAAAAAATGCCATCAAGGATGAACTTGAATCGCCTGCAATGATGGATGAAATTAAAGAGAACATTGAAGCGATCATAGATCAGCGCTTGAATGAACTGACACCAAAACTGGTTAAAGAGATGGTTCAGACCATGATCAAAAAACACCTTGGTTGGTTGGTCGTTTGGGGTGGGGTATTCGGCGGTGTGATTGGTTTAATCTCTGCCGCAATTACGTTATAAGCAGTTTATCTGTACTCATTCTATTTGCTCTAACTTAATCTGCTCCCTTTTATCTGACGTTCAACAAAAAATGGAAGCTTATTGGCTTCCATTTTTTATATCTAAGTAATCTTGGTAAGGTGAAAGCAGGCCACTATTTTAGGGTTGCCAATAGCTCGGGGTTCACGCCAAAACCTTTTTTATGCTCTTCAATCACCACTTCACTGCGCGTCTGAATTACTCCGGGTAGGGTACCCAGCTTAGTTGCCATAAATGCTTGGTACGCCTTCATGTCTTTTACTCGAACCTTGATCATTGTGTCAAAATCCCCCGACAGCGAATAGCATTCTTCGACTTCTGGCATCGTTTCAACCGCTTGGGCAAATTTATCAAAAATGGAAAAGCTAGTTTGATCGAGACGAATATGGATAAACACTTGGACATCGAGCCCCAGCTTTTCTGAACAAAGCTCAGCATGATAGCCAGTGATGTAACCCGCTTTTTCCAATCGCTTCAACCGATCAGAGCACGGTGAAGTCGTTAGGTTGACCTGTTTGGCCAGCTCGACCACAGGCAAACGGCCTTTCATATGCAGAATTCTTAGTATCTCTTTATCGATACGATCGAGTTGATGCTGAGACATAACATTCCTTAAACATTCTAGATTGCGCTCAGTATATTCCATACTAAGAGCAATCGAAGAAAACCGCGCTCACACATTTAGAAAACTAAATAGGCCATTCGCATTCACGTTAAATATAAAACCACACAGAGTGATAACAACCCTTATAAATCAAACTCCGGGTATTAACAAATTATTATAGGAATGACCTGATTAACAAATAAGTTGAGCCAGAAACGAAAGAAAGGATATAGGCCAAAGTGAATAATAGAATTCTCAAAGAGAAAGGATGACTCTATTATGAAAACGCAAGAACTCGCATATAAACCTTACGGAATCGGTTCATGGACACACGTAACGGTATCAAAAGATGTTGCCCAAGCACTCGCAAGTGAATACTCAAACTATGGCTGGGAAGTTAAAGTTGATGGCAATGTCGTCGAAGCAGAACCTGCACGAAAAGCGGCATAGAAACGAAAAAAACCTCCATCAGGGAGGTTTTTAAATCTAAGTTAGTAAGCACTTACTACAATCTAAGCCAGACCAACTTGGGGAACTGTAGTTCCTGTTTCACAACGACAGTTGCACGTTCGACAGAAGTGCTGAGTTTCCATGTCGTAGTACAGGTTTCCACTAAATAGCTTTGACGTCCATTGCATCATACGGCCAGAGGTTGTCTCAGGCTCAGATTCACAACGTTTCATTATAGACTTATGTAGTGTTGTTTTTTTACATCCTTTGCAATAGAGATCAGGCATACCTTTGTCCTATAGGTCTTTAGTGGTTACTGATAATTGACACATGATGTCCAATTCAGTGTAATAATTCACCGAGCTAATAACAAAAGTGAGCGCCAAGTTCAAAAAATAGCCATTTTATCGTTTATTTTTTGACATCAAGCGCTATAGAAAGTCTCTCTCTTCTCTGTTTTTCTTCTATCATTTGGTTTCAATTTACATTGTAAACCTCACAACCGCCTTATTTCCCCTGTATTCAGCAGAATTTTTAATAAGACAAAGGTAGTACCCGCATAAAAAAATAGAGCCACCGAAGTGACTCTATTGCTTTTATTTTTCAATTATTTTTTTTCAATTACTTTTTTACAATTGCTTTTGAGCTCATGTTCTTTTGCTAATTCACATGTGTTTTACAATGTAAATTAGTCTAGCTCAACTAGGTTCTTCTCGAACTCTGCGTGTTGCTTCTTAACTTCGTCTTCTGGTTCGCCCGTAATTAGGCTCACGATAACGATAGAAAGCGTCGATAGGATGATTCCCGGTACGATTTCGTAAACATCGAACCAACCGCCCGTCAATTGCTTCCAAAGTACAATCGTAACACCACCAACTACGATACCCGCTAGAGCGCCGTTACGGTTCATACGAGACCAGTACAGGCTTAATACGATTGCAGGGCCGAATGCAGCACCAAAACCAGCCCATGCGTAAGATACAAGGCCAAGTACTGAGCTGTCTGGTGTCATCGCCAGAACAAGAGCAACAAGAGAAATTAGAATAACAGCGAAACGGCCGACACGAACAATCTCTTCCGACGTTGCGTCTTTCTTCAAAACTTGCTTATACAGATCTTCTGCCATTGCAGATGAAGAAACAAGAAGCTGTGAATCCGCAGTACTCATGATTGCCGCTAAGATTGCAGCCAGTAGGATACCGGCGATTACTGGGTGGAACATCGCGTTCACAAGAAGCATGAAGATCTTTTCGCCATCGTCTAGCTTAGGTGCACCAGAGTTAGTCACATAGATTAGACCCACAAGACCGACTAGCATTGCACCAACCATAGACAGTGCAGTCCAGATCACTGCAATGCGACGTGCCGCTGTTAGGTCTTTATTACTACGTGTTGCTTTGAAACGTGCAAGGATATGTGGCTGACCGAAGTAACCCAAACCCCATGCCGCGAGAGAGATGATCGCAATAGCAGAAAGAGGCTCACCTTTCGCATCATTCCATAGCGTAAGTAGCTCTGGGTTGATGTTGTGTAGGTCGCTAGAAAGCTGACCTAGGCCACCGTTCATTGCCGCGATGGGTACAATCAATAGCGCTGCAGACATCAGTAGACCTTGAACCAAGTCAGTCCAAGATACCGCAAGGAAACCACCAAACAGGGTGTAAGAAACGACACAGACTGTACCGATAATTACCGCTGTTGTGTAATCAAGGCCGAATACTGTTTCAAACAATTTACCACCAGCTACCAAGCCTGAACTTGTGTAGAAAAGGAAGAATAAAAGGATAAAGAAAGCAGAAATTGTTTGGATCAGCTTAGAATTATCATTGAAACGACGAGATAGGAACTCAGGCAGCGTCAGTGATTCAGTTGTAATGCTGTAAGTACGTAGACGTTTTGCACTGATTAACCAGTTTGCCCAAGTACCAACAAGTAGGCCACCAGCAAGCCAAAATGCTTCAAAGCCAGCAGCGTAAGCGTAACCAGGCAGGCCAAGTAGCAACCAACCACTCATGTCTGATGCACCAGCAGAAAGTGCAGCAGGCCATGGGCCTAACGAACGACCACCTAGGAAGTAGTCAGTTGAGTTAGATGTACGTTTGTAAGCAATAACACCGATCGCTAGCATCATAATTAGATACGCAATGAACGTCGTCGTTATTGCAAAACTGTTTTCTATCATTTGATAGTCCTCATTTTGTAGAAAGCCTTCCATGCCTAATTCAATGCAAGACACTCACCGTAAAGGCAAGCGAGTGCATTGAGTTAGGTATTGAGGCTCCAATGCACTATGAATTAAATCCAAAGATGGAGAAAACCCAACAATGGAAAAAACCAAAAGTGCTTAGAGCCAATTTTACTGAAGGTTAGTGAGCTTCGCTTCCAAGTTCGAGCAAGGTCGCGTTACCGCCCACGGCTGTTATATTTATAGTTCGCGTACGCTCGGTAATGAAGCGCAGCGATAGGTGTGGATCATTAGCAACATTCATTGTCACCAGATCCGTTTCAGCCACTAAACCGACGATTGCACCGTCACGCTTAGCAAGCTGTAAATTGATAGCTTGTGCCGTTTGTGAATTACCCACGTAACCCGCGCTTCGGACATCGCAAGACAGCAGCTGTTGAGCAGCGTCATACGAGGCAACCTGCACCAAGTTGGTTGGTAGATTCGCTTGTTTTGCGGCGTCAGCAATTAAGGTATTGAACTGCACATCATCACTGCACAATTGGACGCTGTTACCAGCCAATAGTGCAGCGGTAATCAGAGCCATTGCCGTTTGTAGTGCTGGCAGTTTGTCTTGGCAATCATCAACAATCACCAAAGCCACACCGCGGCCTGCGGCATACAACTCATTGGTTTCGCCCGTAGGGCCAGCCATTAGGTGATGTTCAGAAAGCAGCGCAGAGGCCTGCTCTAGATGATAAGTCGCCACCGTCGCCAAAGGCGCAGATTGGCTTTCGATCTCTGATTTCAGCGCAAGTACCTGAGCACTCTTATGATCAAAGTCGGTAAGATTCCATTGTTCCCACGCTAACAAAGCATCAGAAAAACCTGTCACTTGATGAACCATGATAATGCTCCTTATGCCTTGTCTTGTGATTGAGAAAAATGAACATCAGTAAAGCGATATAGGTAGTGAGGACCACCCGCTTTAGGGCCTGTGCCCGACAAACCTTGACCGCCAAATGGTTGAACACCAACAACAGCGCCGACTTGGTCACGGTTGATGTAGCAGTTACCCACGCGCACGTGCTTTTCGATCCAACGGTAAGTTGTCTCGTTACGGCTGTGAATACCCATGGTTAAGCCAAAGCCCGTTTGGTTAATTTGGTCTACCACTTGCGCCAATTCACTCGCCTTGAAGCGAACGATGTGCAGCACAGGGCCAAACTGTTCTTCTTTCAAACAGCTGATGTCATCGATTTCGAATGCACTTGGTGGAACAAAGTCACCATGTTCACAATCAGAACCTAAAGAAAGTTGCGCCACCTTCTTCTGGGTATTAGTCATGTTTTCTAAGTGAGCCAACAACTTCTGTTTCGCATTTTGGTCGATAACAGGGCCAACATCGGTTTTATGAAGGTGTGGAATGCCAACACTCAGCTCGTCCATTGCACCGTGAATCAATCCAACCACGCGGTCTGCAATGTCTTCTTGGATGTAAAGCACACGTAGTGCAGAACAACGCTGACCTGCTGAAGCGAATGCTGAACGAATCACATCACGAACTACCTGTTCAGGCAGTGCAGTACTGTCGACGATCATCGCATTCTGGCCGCCTGTCTCCGCAATAAACGGAACTGGCTTAGCATTACGACTTGCCAATGACACGTTGATACGTTGTGCAGTTGGTGTTGAACCCGTAAAGGCAACGCCCGCAATTGCATCATGACTGGTGAGCGCACTGCCGATCTCAGCACCGCGACCCGGTAGTAGCTGAATCGTGCCAGCAGGGAAGCCCGCTTCATTCATCAGTTCAACCGCACGAGCAGCAATCAAGCTTGTTTGCTCGGCAGGCTTCGCCACAACCGTGTTACCCGCCACTAGTGCTGCAGTAATTTGGCCAAGGAAGATCGCTAGAGGGAAGTTCCAAGGGCTGATACAGACGAACACACCACGACCTTGTCGAGAAGCGATTCGTGTTTGGCCATCAAAACCTTTTAGTTCGAAACCTTGTAGATTGTCAGCTTGTTTTGCGTAGTAACGACAGAAATCGACTGCTTCACGTACTTCATCAACACTATCGTGAATTGTCTTACCCGCTTCTTGATGACAAATCGCCACTAGCTCAGCGAGGTTGTCTTCCATCAGATCAGCCAACTTATCAAGTGCAGCCGCTTTGGTTTCAACCGAAGTTGCGTTCCAATCAGCGAATGCAGCGTCTGCGCCAGTGATCGCTGCGGAAACATGATCAAGGTTAGCAAAAGCCACCTGACCCACATGAATACGACGATCATAAGGTGCCGTCACTTGCTCAACGTTCTGATCAGCCTTGATCATGCTTTCGGCAAGAGATTCACCGTTGATCACAGGGCCCGCAGTCCATTGATTGTTTAAGAAGCTTTTTACTTGCTCTTCAAATTGATGCGCTTCGCTTTCAATATCAATGTTCACACCGTAAGAGTTCTTACGCTCAGGGAATACCGCTGGAGGCAGAGGAATCTTAGTGTTGTGCAATGTATCGAATGCCAGAAGCATATCGACAGGATGCTGAGTCAGCTCTGCCACAGGGCAACACGCATCAACTAGACGGTGGACAAACGAGCTGTTTGCACCGTTTTCTAGCAAGCGACGTACTAGGTATGGCAGTAGATCTTTATGGCTGCCAACCGGTGCGTAGATACGTACCGATTGTTGGTAAGCTTCCATTGCATGGTTGTACAGAGAATCACCCATGCCGTGTAAGCGTTGGAATTCAAAGTCTTTATGCTCGGTCATTACTGCAATAGCAGAAACTGTGTGAGCATTGTGGCTCGCAAACTGCGGGAAGATATTGCCACGAACACTTGGGCTCAGTAGGTAACGCGCACAGGCAAGGTAAGCAACGTCTGTCGCTTCTTTGCGTGTGTAAACTGGGTAATCAGTAAAGCCAGCTTGCTGTGACCATTTGATTTCGCTGTCCCAGTAAGCGCCTTTTACTAAGCGAAGCGGGATCAAATCACCCTGCTCTTTCGCCAAGCGGTTTAGCCATACTAGAACCGGTAGTGCACGCTTTGAGTAAGCTTGAATAACCAAACCAAATTTACCCCAACCTTTTACAAGGTCAGTGCGGTACAGTTTTTCGAATAATTTAAGAGAAAGCTCTAGGCGATCCGCTTCTTCCGCATCAATCGTAATCGCAACATCGAGCTCTACTGCGCGGCGCAATAACTGCTCTAGCGTGTCGCAAAGTTCAGTCAGTACGCGGTCTTCGTTCGCCACTTCATAACGTGGGTGAAGCGCAGAAAGCTTGATAGATACCGATGGCGCAGGGCTTGATTTTGAAGAGACATTCGATTGTGGAGAAACATAGCTGTCTCGACCTACGGCTTCAATCGCCATTAGGTAATCTTTGAAGTATTTATTTGCGTCAGCAGTGGTCAGTGCCGCTTCACCTAGCATGTCGTATGAGTAGGTAAAACCTTTATCACGCATCGACTTACCGTTCTTTTGCGCTTCAGCAATGCTGCGGCCAAGAACAAATTGGTGACCCATCACCTTCATAGCTTGGTGCATCGCTTTGCGAATTACCGGCTCAGAAAGCTTGTTCACTAAACGGTTAACCGCTTGACCTGCGCTCTGCTCTTTAGATGAAAGTCCAACCACCTTGCCTGTTAGCATTAATCCCCAAGTGGATGCGTTAACAAATACTGAGTCTGAATTCTTTAGGTGAGATTTCCAATCCGCAACGCTTAATTTGTCACGAATCAGAGCATCAGCGGTTGCTGAATCAGGAATACGCATCAAGGCTTCCGCCAGACACATTAGCAAGATGCCCTCTTGAGTATCTAAGCTGTATTCAAGCAACAATGCATCGATCATCTGGATAGAAGTCTTATCCGCACGGATAGCTTCGATCAATGATGTCGTTTTGTCTGTGATCTGCTGCTTTTCTGACTCAGAAGGGGTAGCTAGCGGCAGAAGTTGCTCTAGCCATTGGGTTTCATCCACCATATATAATGGTGAGATAAGCGTCCAAAGATCATCAAGCGACTGCTCGTTGAATTCTGGCTTTAACACATCAGTAGCTGTAAACATGCGTTTTCCTTAATCTCACACCCGGAATTAGCCCGGGATCTCTACAATGGCTGCAGTGTATTTAGAGTATATAAGGATTACTTGTCAAAAACTCCGAGTTTTTTGCTAAAAACTCGCTTTATTAACAAAATAAACACAAGGTCACACATAAAACTTTAATATAATATGCCGTTTTGTTTCATTGTTTAACAGAAGTTTGCTTTTTGTATTGAGATGGTGACATGCCTTGAAGGCGAGAAAAGGTGTGAGTAAAGGAGGATTGACCGGAAAAACCGGCCAGTTCAGCGACCTGACCAAGGCTGAGGTTACCTTGTTCGATTAAACGACGAGATCGGTCGATACGCTTACCAAGAACGTACTGGTGAGGGGTAATGCCCATTTGATCTTTGAATAGCACGTGGAACTGGCTTTCACCCAGAAACACACTGCCTGCAAGCTGCGCGACAGAGATCTTGTTCGCGAGGTGTCGCTCAATGTAGCGATCCAATGCCTCAAGATCAAAACGCGAGTCTTTAATCGGAGTTTCGAATGCCGAGATGTGTCTTTGCATCAGCGCGATCACCGTGTCATTACAGGCTCGGCTTAGTAGAAGATCATTAGGACTGGCCTGCATTTCTTGCACCAACATATGGATAAGCTTTTGAATTTGCGCGTCTAATTGGAAGTAAACGTTCGATGATTCTAACTGATTGATCTTCTCTAGCATCAGAGGGTCATCATCCGTTGGCACTGGCATATTGAGTACTAGGATGTCCGACTGACCAACCACACCACCGAAAGCATGATCAGAGCTCGCCGTTACCACACAACCTTGACCGGGGCCGACAAGATTGCCTTTACCGCTGACTTCAAATTCAGCCTGACCTTTCAGACCAATCACCACCTGCGAATAATGATGATCGTGACAATCCATATGCGAAGGCAAAGTAATGATTTCCGCTGGTCGAGGGCCTGTAAGCCCTAGCGGAGACAAGTCTAGGTTTGGAAAGGGTAAAGGTTTTGGCATGACAGCAAAGTACTTAGGTCGACATAATAAGAATAATACTCTGAAATCTGCATAAGATGAATTTGTAAATGATCATGAGAGTCGTTTTCTCTTCTTTAAAGAAAGATCATTACTGATAACCACTTGATCATGCCTCCGGAAATATGATCAAGTGTGACCAAACTACGGACTTTGTAAAACCAACCTTCCAATCTTTCGACCACTCTCTTCATCTCAATATTAAAGAAATCAGAACACCAAAAGTCAAAGCAAGTCACAAATGGAAACCAAATGACTACACCATAACGACAATATTTTCTTATATAGCTCAATTATTTCGGTGTAAATATGTAAAAAGTGTATCCGAAGTACCGAAACTTAGCTTTTGAGTAGATTGGAGGGCAATAAAACGGTATAAAGACGGGTACTGTGTTAATTGCTAATAACTAGTGACTCACAACTAGGAAGTAGACACTTTATTAACGAGCCAATTTTAAATATACAAGTTGCAGGGACCTATGACTAACTTTCGAATTTCAGCGCTTTTACTTGCGCTATCCCCACTTTGGGTATCTGCATCGTTATCAGCTGAAGAACTGAATCAAGTCGATCCCGTTTCAGCTATCGATGCAAAGCTAACAGAGAAAAACTCAGATATTGAGCGTATTTCAGCGACCAAAGTATCGGCAACTGAGACCTTAAAACAACTACAAAACCAGAACAGTAAGTTGTTACGTGAAGGTGAAGAGTTAAAGGCAAAACGTAACCGAGCTAAATCTGTACTCGACAAACAGTACAGTCGCTTACTTGATGATCCAGAAACAGATCTGGTTTCTTTTCAGAAAGGATACCAAGATGCTTGGGCTGCGGTTAAAGAGAATCAATCGTCTCAGCTAGATAATCAGCAAGCGATGAATGAGAACGAAATTTACCTTTCTCAAATTAAGCAAAAGCAAGCTCGTTTGAATAATGAGCTGGCTAACTTGAAAGAATCAAAAGTTGAAGCTCGCGTTAAACGTATTGCAACAGAACTTCGTGAAAGTGCGGTTCTTGAAACTAGCTACACCACCACATGTTCATCAACAATGACGCTGGGTGAGTGTATTGCTCAAGGTAAACATCTGACGAAGCAGAAAGCGGTACAAAACTTCAAGAGCAAATTACTTGAGCAGCTCACAGAAAGCACGTTAGCGAAGCAAAATTTACAAGGTGTTCAATTGAACATTCATGTTCAAGACAGCCAAGCAATCAAGAGCGGTTTCTCAGGAAACAACTCTTACTTTGTGCAGATGCAAGCTCAACTTCAAGCAAAGCCTGAAGCGATTGCAGCATGTAACTTATTGAACGTTTCAACTCGCTACTGTTTAACGGACAGCGACGTTAAGGTTGCAAAGAAGAGCGACAAGCAGTGGGCAAACGTGATGGTTCGTTCTGATCAATATAATGACTCAGTAACTATCAACGGCATTAAATACGGCAGCACACCTCTAGAGGTTTCGCTACCGAGCGGTCGTCATCAAGTAACCATTTCAAAAGAAGGTTACGAGTCATATAACCGCACAGTGACTATCAACGGCAGCGATACTATTTGGGTTAAACTCCTTCCTAGTAAGGAAAATGAAATCTAAATATATAGGCTAAGCCTGATATAAATAGCCGTGCCTATTTCACAATAGCTGAATGAATACTCGCCATCTTGTTGTAGTTATAGAAAGTAGCTTCAAACGAAATGGCGTTTTCGTTAGAATATTCAATTAACCTAAATTACGACTGAAGTAGCCCAACATGCGCCAAGGTTTTCCTACTCTATTATTTGCACTTGCTCCATGCTTAATGACGCCTGCTGTTTTCGCTGAAGCGACATCGCCAGCAATCACGTCATCAGTCATCGACATTGAAAGCTCTCTTTTCGAAGAACATGCCAGTTTAACGGCTATCGAGAAGAAGATGGCGGACAAACAAAATCAAGTCGACAACCAAGCACAGCAAATGGCACGTCAAGCCAAGTTATTAGCTCAATCAGAGCAAAAACTCGCAACGGCGAAAACTAGCCTAGAGCAAGATTACACTCGCATGATTGATGAGCCAGGTTTCGATATTTCACCTGCTCAAAACCATTTTCAAGACGCCTGGAAATCGGTAAAAGAGCACAAGCTTACGATTTCGGATTCTGAGCAAAAACTGCAAAGTTTAGTGAAGGAGCTAGAGGCCATCAAAGCAGAAAAATCGGCTGTAGAAATGTCTATCGCACATTTGAATCAAGACAAACTAAGAGCAAGAGCTGAGAGATTAAGAAGCGAGGTTACTCAAACACAAGAGCACACCGTTAGCTTTACTAACCGCTGTAGCAGCGATATGACCTTAGCTCAATGCTCAGACCAAACGGTAGCTTTAACACTTCAAAAAGCAGTAAAACAATTTCAAAATAGCCTTGTAGACAACGCGACAGAATCAAAAATAGTAAAAGAACACCTAGCGTCTGCATCTTTGAATATTCACGTTCTGCAACACAGCGTGAAATCATCTGGCTTCTCCGAAGATAACCGTTACCGAGCAGTGGTTGCTGCGAATTTAGAAACTCGTCCAGATAAGAATACTCCTTGCCGCTTACTTGGCATTCAATCCTCAAACTGTTTCGATCAGAGCGATCTGCAAGCCGATGATCAGCAGAAAGAAGTTGCATGGGTTAACTTGGTGGTTCGCTCAAATCAGTATAATGACAAGGTTTCTATCAATGGTGTGAACTATGGCAGCACTCCGGTTGAAGTGATGTTACCTACAGGGCAGCACATGGTTACAATTGAGAAAGAAGGTTATCTTTCTTTCCACCAAGAGCTGAAAATAGCCCGAGATCACAACCTAAGAGCAGTATTACAAGCGAAGCAGAACTCACTGAATGTGGGGACTAAGTTTGCTGACCCAATGGGCAGTGGTACTCAAAGTCCAGAAATGATTGTGGTTGGATCCGGGACTTATCTACTCGGTGAAAACAATGCTGAGCAAGTCACGATCAAACAGCCATTTGCATTAGCGGCAACCCCAACTCGTGTTCAAGATTTTAAAGCATTTGTGAAAAATACGGGTTACCAGACAGACGCTGAGTTGATGAACACTTGTGACACCTTCGTCAATGCAGAGATCACGACTGTGTCAGACAATGACTGGAAAGCTCCTGGTTTCAAGCAAGTCGATAGCTCGCCTGTTGTATGCGTTAGCCAAAGCGATGCGAAAGCGTATACGCGTTGGTTATCTAAAAAAACAGGCTTTACTTACCGTTTACCAACACGACAAGAGTGGGAAGCGGCGGCAAGAGCAGGGCAAGATACCAGCTTCTGGTGGGGTAACAAATTCCGGTCAGGCAGAGCCAATACTGGTTGGTCTGGCACACAGTGGTCAAACGTCAGTACTTCTCCCGTTAAATCATTCTTGCCAACGCCAACAGGTTTCTATGACATGGTGGGTAACGTTTGGGAATGGACTGCAACTCAGAAAGGTATCGCTAAGGGGGGCGCATGGAGCTTCTCTCCTGAAGAGGCAAAGGTGTTTACTGAACTGTACGTTTCGCCTTCTACTGCCGCGAACTATCTAGGGTTCCGAGTATTGCGAGAGCTGTAAGCTCTTGGTATTACTCAAAGCCCTCAAATATTTACCTTAGATTCTCCTATTATCATATTGAGCCTGCGTTTATAGGGGAATTCCCTCCTTATATTCGGTCTCGCCTAGGAGTAAATTCGTCGATAGAGTAGTAAGTCACTCTGGGTATCTATCTGATACCTCAGCTTAATTTACATGACCCTCGTAAATTAAACTGGAAATCTTCTACGTGTCGACAAGGTATATCTTGTCTTTGGCCAGCCCTTCTTCAGGCTGGCTTTTTTTTGCTTTTTCTTTACTCTTTTTGTTTAGGTATTGATCGATGGCAGCGTGCTTAAACGGCATGCCGTTCAACTATTGATCATTCTCCATTTCTGATGCGTAACTCGGCCTCTAATTGTCATTGCAGCTCAATAAGAAACTGATATCATTGCAATACTTCCTCTTACGAGATAAAGCCTTGCCGGATCCCTTTGACTCCATACATCGCTCTTTATTTGAACAACTTCCAGGTTGCTGGGGTTGCAAAGATACTGACTCGGTCTTCGTGTATGCCAACCTTGCTTACAATCAATTAATTGGCTTAAAACCCAACGAAACTTGTACGGGCTTAACCGATTTCGAGATGCCTAGTCAAACAACCGAATGTGCTCAGGATTTCAGGGCTCAAGACAAGCATGTAATGGATACACGCAGTACTCTTAAAATCCTCGATATTCACCCTTATCCAGACGGACGCTGGCACGCTCATATTTTTACTAAAACCCCTTGGCTTGATTTGAATGGCGAAGTTCAAGGCACCATTTTTTATGGTCAAGAACTCACCGATACGGCCATTTTAGAGGTTGGCCATTGGGTGTGTCAGGCGACTTGCGAAAAAGACAACCAAGTGTCCATTGCAGGATCAAAACCACGCGTGTCAAAGCTCCAAAAGCGACTGACTTCGCGAGAATCAGAAGTACTGTTCTTGTTACTATTTGGCAAGAAACCACAGTACATCGCGTCTACGTTGAACATTTCAATCAAAACGGTCGAAGGGCATGTCGCCAGGTTGAAACAGAAATTCGATGCGCGCAGTAAAAGCCAGTTGATTGAGTATGCGTTGGATTCTGGGTTAGGCTCTGTGATCCCAGAGACTCTGCTTAAAAAGCAGATCTCGGTTGTTCTGCACAGTGACTAGTTATTGGTTTGATGAGGTGCAGACAAAAAAATACCGTTGATTTGCTGAGTTTAAGCTCCAAATCAACGGCATCTTTATATCTATAAAGCAGGCGGTTAAGCTGACTATGGTGCTAGGCGATCAATATCCCAGCTATTGTCTTGGCGTGAGAACAAGAAGCGGTCATGCAAGCGGTGTTCGCCACCTTGCCAGAACTCAATGCTATCTACACGCACACGGAAGCCACCCCAGAAAGAAGGAACCGGAATCTCTCCTTTTGCGAACTTCTGTTTAAGCTCTAGATATTTGCCTTCTAAAATCCCGCGAGCAGAGATACGGCTACTTTGCTTACTTGCAATTGCGGCCAATTGGCTCTCTTTTGGTCGTGACGAGAAGTACTTCATGTTTTCAATCGCTGTTAGCTTTTCAGCCGTGCCCGTAATATGAACTTGTCGTTCAAGTGGGTGCCATGGGAAATGCAAACTGATTTTACTGTTGTGACCAAGCTGATGTGCTTTACGGCTACCCAAGTTGGTGTAAAAAACGAAGCCGTCTTTATCAACATTCTTTAGTAGAACAATTCGTTGGAATGGCTGACCATTTTCATCAACCGTAGCAACTGTCATGGCAGTAGGGTCCGTCAACTTAGCTTCAATAGCTTGCTCTAGCCATAGATTGAATTGTTCAATCGGGTCTGCGGCTAAGTCTTTACGTCTCAATCCACCCTTAGCGTATTCGCGACGAATATCGGTCAGTTCCATTTGGTTGCTCCTTTCAATTTTTTTTGATTTTGCTCTGTAATCCTTTGAAACACAAGTCTAAGCCATGGATTTGTCTCACAGAAGGCGCTCTGTGTTAACAAGATCTCGGTACTCTATCCATCATATTGATAATCTTTATACAAACCGATGACACGCTGAGATCCGAGTGACTAAGATACTGCCTAACCTAATGACTCCTTTTGTTTTATTCTCGTTGTTACTGGGAGCCGCAGGGCTGACCGCAACCCACTTTATGGCCGTACAGTTCCAAGAAAAAATCGTCACTCAAAAGCTCAGCGAAGCAGCCAATAAAGCGAACCTACAAATCGATTCTGAACTGGATAAGTTCAAACAGATCCCTGATTTGCTCAGCCATGACCCGCGCTTGCTTTCTTATTTTGACTCATCACCACGAGCAGATAAGATTCCTGTTTCACAGCTTAATCAATTGCTATTTGAATGGTCGAATCAGAGTCAAGCCGACACCATCTATATCCATGATCCTAGTGGTACTGTCATCGCTTCAAGTAACTACCAAAAGCCTAGTACTTTCGTGGGTGAGAACTTCTCGTTTCGTCCTTACTTCGCCTCTGCAATTAAAGGCAGCAACACACACTATGTCGCACTGGGTGCACGCTCGAATGTACGCGGTTACTTTTTGTCTTCACCACTGTATATAGAGAATGACATTGTTGGGGTTATCACCGTTAAAGTGAGTCTAGAGAACCTTGAAAATATCCTAACCAGCGATGATTTTGAGATTTTGGTACTCGACTCTAATCAAGTGGTTTTTCTCTCGAGCCAAACTCAGTGGCTTTATCACTCGTTGTTGCCATTAAGTCAGAAGCAACAAACCGATATTGCTCTGCAACGCCAATACGGTCAAAGCGAAATTTCGATCATAGAAGCTTTTCGCTCTTCCAACGATCAACCACAAGTTAACGACGCTAATCAGCCCAACAATATTCAACCAAATCGAGAACAAAAAGAACTCACGGCAAACCAATTGTTTAAACTTGGGGCGTTCAATCTTTACCCCGCAGCCTTCAGTAACAATCAGTACCAAGTTGTCGCATTAAAAAAGGCCGAAGCAGAGCTTATAAAAGTGCTGCAGATCGATGTCATCTTCGTGGTGATTTACAGCTTGGTGATGCTCATCGCGTGGTCGTGGCGCCAGACTTACCTCGCGAAAGTGGCGCTGACCCGGCTCAACCAAAATCTAGAACAAACCGTTGATAAACGTACTCACTATTTGAAGAAATCCAATCAACAACTTCAGCAAACCATTTTTCAATACCAAGCGTCGCAGTTAAAGCTGAAACAGACAGAACAAGAGCTGACACAAACCGCAAAATTAGCGGTACTCGGAGAGCTGTCAGCCAGCATTAACCACGAAATCAACCAACCGCTTGCAGCGCTTCGAACCTACAGTGAAAACAGCTTAAAGCTGCTAGAAATGGAACGAACCGATTTGGTGAAAAGCAACCTTGATAAAATGATTGCTTTGAATACCTCAATTACCGACATCATCGCGCGTCTTAAAGTCTTCACTCGCAAGGTCACTAAACAAGAACATCATGTCGCGAACCTGCACCAAGCGGTCAACAACGCCACCAGTATTCTCAGTGCGCTGATGATCAAGCAAGGCATTACACTAAGACTAAGTACGGTGCCAGATGAGATTAATATTGCGATTCACCCAACCGAACTCGAACAAGTGTTGGTGAATCTGATTCACAACGCGACCCAAGCGCTTCAACAACAAGTTCTTGAACAGAAAATCTTGCAGGAGCAGCATAACCTGGAAAACGTTGACCAACAGGCCAGCCCACAGATAGGTATCGAATGGCAACTGCATCATAACTCTTGTCAGTTGATCATTTGGGATAACGGAATTGGTATGCCGAACGATAAGCTAGAACAGCTGTTCGACCCGTTTTTTACCACTAAACCGGAAGGCTTAGGGCTAGGGCTTTCAATATCGAAACGGATTATTGAAGCGTATCACGGCACGATCTGCGCCAACCGATTAGAGCCTTCAGGCATGGTATTCTCGCTAAATATCCCGTTATATAAAGATAAAGACCAACGTGCCGTTGTTATCGTTGATTAGAAAATGAATGTTACATACTGCTAGTTTTATATATAGCTAACCTCACATACTGTTAAGGATTCGACTTTTGCACTCTATGCCTAAACTCTATTTTGTCGACGATGAACCTGCCATCCGAGACTCCGTAGAACAAGCCATGCTCATTGAAGGCATCGATATCGTCTGCTTCCCCAATGCCATTGAGGCACTAAAGAAAATAGATGTGACGCAAGCTGGGATTGTGATCACCGATATTCACATGCCAGTGATGGATGGCATCCAATTGACGCAAAAGCTGCTGAATCAAAACCCTCATTTTCAGATCATCGTACTGACAGGTCATGGAGACGTGCAAACAGCCGTATCCGCGATGAAAGCCGGCGCCTACGATTTTCTGGAAAAACCATTTGTGGTTGATGCTCTTTTAACGGCAGTCAAAAAAGCGGCCGACAAGCTCGCCTTGGTAGAAGAGAACAACCTACTGCGTAAAGAGTTGGCGGTGCAGAATCAGGTAGGGCCAAAACTGATTGGTCAATCGCCATCAATGCAGGCATTACGCCGAGAACTGATCTCTCTAGATACCAAAACTAATCCACTTCTACTGTTTGTCGGTGATTTAGGGACGGGTAAAAGAGTTACGGCGCAGTACACGCACGATCTTCACAGCCATAAAGCTGCAGAGCTTTGCCCTGTCGCAGCGTTTAATTTACCACGCCGTGACGAAGCGACATTCCATCAGTTTGTTTTACAACTGTTCTTGAAGCATCAAGGTGGAACGCTCTATATACATGAAACAGAAGCATTAACTCAAGACCAATGGCAGTGGTTAGCGAACTTAAAACCCACTCTACTTCGTGAAAACTCATGCAAAACCAATGCAACTTGTATCATTTTAGCAACCACAGCACTTCCTACTACAATGGTAAGTGAGTTCCGTCGATTTGACTTGCTACCGCTAGCGCAACGAACAGAAGACATTGGCTCTTTGTTTAAGCACTTTGCTCGTGGTGCGGCGAGTCGATATCAGTTGCCTCCCCCGGTGATTACAGAAAAAGAGGTTCAACGATTGATCGCCACTCATTGGGGTGAAAATATTAGACAGCTTCGCCAACATGCTGAACTCAGAGTGTTGACTAAACCCAAGCTGACATCGCTTGAACCAGAACCTAATAATCAAGAGCAAAACGATGAGAACCACATTGTTCTAAAGACTGAAGAGCAACAACGGTCATTAAGCCAACGTACCGATAGCTTTGAGCAAATCATCTTGATAGAGGCACTACATCGTCATCAAGGGCGTTTAAAAGAGGTACAGCAAGAGCTGCAAGTGTCACGAAAAACGCTTTATGACAAGTTGAGAAAGCACCAACTTGATAAAACAGATTTCAAAAACCAATAAGAGTTAAAAAATATATAAATTCAAAGATTTAAAGGAGCAAAGCCTTAACATTTATCAAAAGTAAGAATACACTCACAAAGCTTGCACTTTTATTTAGCGAACAAGGACTGTTATGAGTCAGAAAAATTTCAGCAAATTGAACGAGACCGAACTTGAGTATGTCGATGACAAAACAGCGGCACTGCTCCTCAATACGCCCACCAGTGCGCGTATTATGTTGTGGGTGATCGTGCTGTTTTTTATTGCTGCTATTGGGTGGTCTGCTTGGGCTGAAATCGACAAAGTGACAGTTGGCCAAGGTAAGGTAATCCCTTCTTCTCAGATTCAAGTGGTGCAAAACCTTGAAGGTGGTTTGGTTAAAGAAATTTTAGTCAAAGAAGGGCAACGAGTTCAAAAAGGGCAACAATTACTATTAATAGATGACACTCGATTCCGCTCTGACTTTCGTGAACGTGAGCAACAAGTTGCGAACTTAACGGCTAATGTACTCATGCTGTCCGCTTCACTGACCAGTGTTGTGATCAATGAAGAATTCTCAGTAAAAGAGTGGAAAAAAAGTGTCTTGCTTGACTACGGTAAACTTGCCTTCCCACCACTATTCTACGATCTGCACCCCAAATTGGTTAATCGCCAAAAAGCAGAATATCGTCAAGATTTGAATAACTTAAAAAACCAACTTTCCGTTTTTGATCAACAGGTTGGACAGAAGCAGCAAGACCTAGTTGAAATAAAGGCGCGTGTTCAGAATTTAAGACAGAGTTACAACTTTGCCCGCCAAGAACTGGATATTACCAAGCCTCTTGCTGATGAAGGGGTGGTGCCAAAAATTGAACTGCTCAAGCTGCAAAGACAAGTTAACGACACTCGTCGAGAAATGACTTCTAGCGAACTCAAAATCCCTCTTCTACGTTCAGCAATCAAAGAAGCGATGCTCAGTCGTATCGATGCTGCATTGAACTTCCGATCAGAACAACAAGAGAAGCTAAACCAAGCACAAGATAAGCTCTCTGCAATGACGGAATCAGCGGTTGGCCTTGAAGACAGAGTTAATCGAACTGTAGTAGTTTCTCCAGTAACAGGAACCGTCAAAACGCTTGGTATTAATACCGTAGGCGGTGTTATCCAGCCGGGTATGGACATTGTTGAAATTGTACCAACTGAAGACTCCCTATTAGTTGAGGCGAAAATTGCTCCACAAGATATCGCATTTTTGCGTCCTGAATTGAGCGCTGTGGTTAAGTTCAGTGCCTATGACTTTACTAAATACGGTGGTTTAGTAGGTGTGTTAGAACACATCAGTGCCGATACCACTCAAGATGAAGAAGGCAACAGCTTTTACATCGTGCGAGTGCGTACCGATAAGTACAGCTTTGGGGCTAATGAAGAGCTGCCTATCATTCCAGGTATGACCGCTTCTGTCGATATCATCACTGGCAAAAGAACCGTGCTTGAATATATGTTGAAGCCAATTTTGAGTGCTCAAAACAACGCACTAAAAGAGTAAGGACGGTTAATGCTTGAGAACGTCTTCCTACATGCAGTGAAAAAACAAGAGCAGCGGCAATGAAATCTCGGTTTTCGTTATTGCTGCTGTTCCTTACCTCTTTTACTTCCGGGGCACTGAACAAGAGTGACCAAAGGTGGATAGACGCAGTCTCTGTAACCTACGGAGAAAGAGCAGGGAAACGAGTATCGACATGGCGCTCGAATATGACGTCGTACGCAGGGTTAAGTGAAAAAGAGAAACTCGATTCGGTAAACCGATTCTTCAACCAAATGTACTTTGTCGATGACAGTATACTTTGGGGAAAAAATGACTACTGGGCGACACCGCTGGAATTTTTGGGCAGTAACGCGGGAGACTGTGAAGATTTCACAATTGCAAAATACTTCTCTTTACTTGAATTGGGCGTTCCAGATAAGAAATTACGATTAGTGTATGTAAAAGCACTTGAGTTAAACCAATTCCATATGGTGTTGGCTTACTACTCTACACCCAGTGCAGAACCGCTAATTTTAGACAACTTAAACCCTGAAATAAAACGCGGCTCCAAGCGCAGAGATCTACGACCGATATACAGCTTCAATGGTAAAAACCTTTGGTTAATCAAGTCGGCGGCTGGCAGCGGTAAGTTATCAGGAAAATCTTCAAGATTGAGCTTATGGAACGACTTACGTTCTCGTGAGCGCTCTCTAAAATTAAACAAACCCATTATCAATTACGATGAGTAGGTACAATGACTTTATATAAACAGCTTGTGGTCGGGATGGTTGCAGTGTTCATACTGCTGATGACGTCAGTTTTTATGATCGAATTCAATACCACCCGTGGATACTTAGAAGAGCAGCAACGCTCTGAAGTAAATAATACCATTAATACTGTTGGACTGGCGCTCGCCCCTTACCTCGAAGAAAAGGACCAAGTGGCTGTAGAGTCTGTTATCAACGCACTGTTTGATGGTAGTTCTTACTCTGTCGTACGATTGATTTTTCTAGACACAGGAGATGACATTCTTCGCTCATACCCTGTGAAACCAACAGGTGTACCACAATGGTTTACCAACCTGAATTTGTTTAAACCGATTCACGATCGCCGTGTGATTACCAGTGGTTGGATGCAACTTGCCGAAGTTGAAATAGTGAGCCACCCAGGCCCAGCCTACACGCAGCTTTGGGAAGCATTTACCCGACTAGTGACCTTCTTTGGAGCGATTTTCTTACTGGGTTTGATCTCGATTTCATGGATACTCCAGCGAGCACTACGCCCGCTGTCATTAATCATAAAAAAAATGAATCAGATTGCTAAAAATCAGTTCGGAGAACCTCTGGCTCGCCCTAAAACAAAAGATCTCATCTTAGTCGTCGACGGTATTAACCACATGTCGACTCAGGTAGAGCAGGCCTTTAAAAATCAGGCGCAAGAAGCTCAACGACTTCGTGAGCGCGCGTATATCGATCCTGTTTCTCAATTAGGTAACCGTGCTTACTACATGTCTCAATTAACTCAGTGGTTAGAAGAGTCTAGTTTAGGTGGCCTGGCGGTACTAAAAGCCGAATTTATTAGTGAAGAATATGATGACAAAGGTTATCAAGAAGGCGATGCCTTAGTTCACCAATTAGCTGAACAGCTACAGGCTTCTATTTCATCTCCAGATATTACTATTGCACGTATCTCTAGTGATGAGTTTGGCTTCATTATGCCGAACATTGATGAAAGTGAACTGAAACTCGTCGCGAGCAGCATCGTAAATTGCATTCAAAATCTAGGTTCAGATCCCACAGGTATGGCGAACCCACACATTGCTCTCGGTGTGACATACAGCAAGAAACGTAAAACCAGTACTGAAATCATGTCTTTGGTCGATAACGCACTGTCTAGCGCTAAAGCGAACCGTGAGCTCGCTTACGGTTACGTAACTGCTGACGACCATGGCGCTGTAATGGGTAAACAGCAATGGCGAATGTTGGTCGAAGAAGCAATCATCAATGACCTAGTAACTTTCCGCTTCCAAGCTGCAAATAATAGTTTTGGCAAAACCTATCACCAAGAAGTGTTCTCTGCGATTGAGAAAGAGGGGGTTCGTTACGGTGCTAACCAATACTTATACGCATTAGAACAGCTTGAAATGAGCCACATCCTCGATCAATACGTTATCGAGAAGATGATTGATAAACTGAATGCAAAAGAGCTTACTAGCCCCGTTGCTATCAATATATCGCCAAGTAGTATTTCTCAGCCAAGCTTCATCCGTTGGATTGGAAAATCTCTTGAAAAAAATGCTTCAATCGCTCATCTATTACATTTTGAAATTCCGGAAAACTGTTTCGTCAATGTTCCGCACTACACGGCATTATTGTGTAACACCATTCGCAACGCTGATGCGGTGTTTGGTGTCGATAATTATGGACGCAACTTCCAATCGCTCGATTACATCAACGAGTACCGCCCTAGCTATGTGAAGCTGGATTACCTATTTACTCATAACCTTGATGACGAAAAACAGAAATTTACGTTAACGTCTATCTCAAGAACGGCTCATAACCTTGGTGTGACGACTATTGCGTCACGAATTGAAACTCAGACTCAGTTAGATATTTTGTCTGATAACTACGTAGAAGTGTTCCAAGGCTTCATTGTTGATAAATAGTTGTAAGGTTATATCGCATGCAAGATCCACTATTAAACTCACTGATCTACGTTAGTCGGTATTACGGGTTAGCTAACTCGCCCGAAGCGTTGATCAATGGGCTACCACTCTCTGATGGAAAGCTAACCCCTTTCCTATTCCCTCGCTCTGCAGAGCGTGCGGGGTTAGTGGCCAAAGAAAACCGTTCCGATCTAGAAAACATCCCTCACCTGATTCTGCCAGCCGTATTGTTACTCAAGCAAGGTGAGGCTTGCGTTCTTAATAGTATCGATATTGAGAAGCAAGAAGCCGAAATCATCACAACGGAAAGTGGGATGATGCCTATCGTCATCCCTATCGAAGAATTGAAAGAGCAATTCATCGGTCGTTACTTCTTAGTAAAAAAACAATTCCGTTATGATGAGCGCTCGCCAGAAATTTTAAAAACCCGCGAAGGTCACTGGTTTTGGAGCACAATTTGGCAATCTAAAAAAATCTATCGTGATGTGCTGATCGCCTCAATTCTGATCAACCTTTTCGCTATTGCAGCTCCAATGTTTACCCGTTTGGTGTACGACAAAGTGGTACCAAACCTAGCGTTTGAGACGCTATGGGTACTCGCGAGTGGTATTTTTGTCGTCTTCCTCTTTGACTTGCTTTTAAAGTTAATGCGAAGCTACTTTATTGACGTTGCGGGTAAGAAATCCGATATCCTGATTTCATCTAAGTTGTTCAGTAAAGTGCTCGGGATTCGTATGGAAGCGAAGCCTGCTTCTGTCGGTGCTTTTGCTAAAAACCTGCAAGAATTCGAGTCAATCCGTGAGTTCTTTACTTCGGCAACAATAGGCTCATTAATCGATTTGCCATTCGCTCTTATGTTCTTAGCGTTAATTTGGTTGATGGCTGGCAACCTTGTGTTTGTTCCTGTCGCTGGCGTGGTGATTCTGATCATCTATGCATTGCTAATACAAGGTCCGCTGCGTCGTACCATTGAAGAAGGTTCTCGTCTTGCTTCTCAGAAGTACGCAAACTTAATTGAGAGTTTAGCGGGACTAGAAACCGTTAAGCTATTCAGCGCTCAAAGCCAGTTCCAATTCCGCTGGGAAGAAGCTGTCGCGCACATGGCGAACTGGAATATCAAGAGTCGTCGCATTACCGATAGCATCCAAAACACCGCAGGCTTTGTTCAACAAAGTACCAATGTGGGGATGATCATTTTTGGTGTGTACCTAATGGCAGAAGGCACTCTTACAATGGGTGGCTTGATTGCCGCTACTATGTTGAGTGGTAGAGCAATTGGTCCTCTTGTCCAGTTATCATTGCTTTCTACGCGTTATAACCAAGCGAAGTCATCAATGACTTTGATTGAACAAGTCATGTCGATGCCCAGTGAACAAGAGGAAGGTAAGCGATACATCCACCGTCCGATTATTCAAGGGCATATCGCGCTTGATAAAGTAACATTCCATTACCCTGATTCGCCAATCGCGTCTATAAGAGACCTGACTCTTAATATTAGTCCAGGTGAAAAGGTCGCGATTATTGGACGAATTGGTTCAGGTAAAAGCACACTTGAACGCCTGATTATGGGCCTGTATAAGCCCACAGAAGGTCATGTACGCATTGATGATACAGATATGGAACAACTTCACCATGTCGACGTACGACGCAATATAGGCTGTGTGCCGCAGGACAGTAACCTATTCTATGGCACGGTAAGAGACAACATTACCTTGGGACGCCCGTTGGTTGACGATCGTGATGTTATGGATGCTGCCAACCGAGCAGGTGTTACCGCTTTTACTCAGCAAGATCCCGCAGGCTTAGAACGCCAAGTAGGTGAAGGTGGTGGTTTACTCTCAGGAGGTCAACGTCAGTCGATAGCCATAGCTAGAGCCTTCCTAGGGCGCCCTCCTGTATTATTGATGGACGAACCTACCAGCGCTATGGATAACCGTTCAGAGATGCACATTAAGCATCAGCTGAGCCAGCTGTTACCTAGTGAGACTTTGATTCTTATCACCCACAAAACGTCGATGTTGGATATCGTGGATAGAGTGATTGTGATGGAGAAAGGCAGCATTATTGCCGACGGACCAAAATCACAAGTCCTGTCAGACTTGAAGCAAGGTAAGGTAAAAGCGGCAAGTTAGGTTGTTCTGAATTTTCAGCTCGCTTGAGGTGAATATCTTCAAGCGAGTTGAAAGTAATTTAAACCAAAGCTGGTATAAGTCAAATCCGACGAGGCTGTTCCGCTTTCATGCTGAATATCAGGCAGAAGCTTCCAATATCAACCTTTAGAGTCGTAAGTTTGGTATTGGACAATTAACGACAAGTTAAGCTTTGCAGTAAACGCGAGCTTCACGAGGTGTATAAATACCGAAAGTCAAAGTCGCTAGTAAACCATTTACGAATGTCTCTTGAACTTCAACTTTAGCTACGTTGTCGATACCGTTACATACTTCAGCTGCATCAATTTGTTTTTTCTGTGCTAAACCGTTGATGAAGAAGTGGTGTGACTTTTCAGCTGTTGGGGCTGTTGCTTCGCTCTCTTGAGGGGCCATTACGAAAGTTTGTTGAGCGCAACCTGTTGCTACAAGTGATAGTGCCGCGATGATCATTAATTTTTTCATGTGTATCTCCTGAGATAAAATTCAACTCACGTTAGTTAGGGTGAACGAGTGTTGTCTGCTTTGAAGGAGATACCTAGCTCCCCTTCACCGATGTTGAACATTATTCCAGAGATGATTGGTCGTTACTGTATGGGTTTGTCAGTCGAATCGTTACACAGTGGAAAGGCTATAATGAATACGGCGCCCTTTAAAGTATTACTTTGCGCAACTTGCACTGTTGCACCGTGTTGAACACAGATCTTCTTGACGATAGAAAGCCCTAGACCATGGCCACTCTTGGCTTTGTTACGCGCTTTATCTCCAACATAGAAAGGTTCGAATAGGCGAGCCCGGTGCTCTTTTGCTACGCCATCTCCATCGTCATGCACGGCGATTTTAAGCTTATCTTGGTACACGGTTGCTTCAATCGAAACTTGTGAGCGTGCGAATTTCATCGCGTTACGTACTAGGTTATCTAACGCGCGGTTAAGCAGCGTATCATCCGCTAATATCAAGCGAGGCTTTTCTGGTAGTGATAGGTCAATATTAAGTTCCGTCTCTTTGTTCCAACGACTCATGGCGTGATCGAGAAAATCTCTTATTTCTAATGGCTGTTGTAAGTTATCTAGGTCACAACTGTCGAGTTTTGCGTAATACAGTAGCTCATCGACCATTTTTTCCATCTCTTCTGTGTCTTCAACAATGCTTTCGATAGTACCTTGCTGCTCCTTGTTGAGTGGCGTGTCTTTAAGCATTTCCGCTTGCCATTGAATACGGAATATTGGCGTTCGCAGTTCATGAGCTACCGCGTTGGTCAGCGAGCGATTACTCTCAATCAAGCGATGAATTCGGTCGGCCATCAGATTAAAGGATTTATTCAATGAACCAATGGCGCTGCCGCCGGAAGTCTCTGCTCGTGAAGATAGGTCACCTTCAGAAAAGCGCAATGTGGCAGTTTCGAGCTTTTTGACCCGTCGGAAAATAATTATCAGGTGACCTAAACCGTACACGATGAAGCTCGCGACAAAGAATACCCAAAGTAGGTTGTCTTCAAGCTCTATTTTTTGACGAACGAGCGACTCGTCGTTGGGTTGGTAGTGATAAGTGTTTTCAGTGCCAGCTAAGCGAAACCAGAGCTCTCGATACTCATCGTGAAAAATAAGGCTATTGGGGTGAGCTATAAAGAAATCAGAAACAGGAGTCGGTAGTTCATCATTTTGATTGAACGTAACGAGGGTATTACGGGTGGTGTCTACAAACTGATTTATTGCTTGGTGGGCGGCATCAAATCCTTGATTGTTAGCAATGTTTTCTATGAGTTGCTGGTGGGCCGTTGCTTCGTAATCTTGCAATATATATTCATAGTCGGTATTGAGCTGATAGACGCAAATCTCGTAGGCGAGAAGACCAACAATAAAGCAAGTTAACAGCCCTAGTAGGGACTCCAAATAGATACGTCGCATAATCGCTCTCTTTCATTGCGCCCGTACTGAGCGCGGTTAATGCCAGGCGGTCGAAACAAATAAGTAACCTTTTCCGCGAATGGTCTGAATTTTATCTGCTGGTGTTTTGTCATCACCAAGTATCTTTCGCAAACGCACCACTTTGTTGTCAATCGTTCGGTCGATCCCGTCGTACTCGATCCCACGCAGCGTCTGAGTTAAGTAGTCACGTGACAGTGGAGTATCTGGGTTGGATGCTAACAGCCAAAGTAGATCAAATTCACTGTCAGTCAGTGATAACACCGAACCTGAAAGTTGACACTTTTTATATGTGTTTTTTAGCGTAAGCTGATCGAACTGAAGGCAACTTGAATCATCAACTATAGGTGTATTGGTTTCTTGACGTCGTAATAGCGAGCGGACTCTTGCCAACAGAACTCTTGGTTTTATTGGCTTGGTGACATAATCATCAGCGCCAGTCTCTAAACCAGCGACGTGATCAAAGTCATCATCGCTGGCGGTGAGCATTAAAATTTTACCCTTAAAGAGCGTACGGGTCTGTCGGCAAATTGTCAGTCCGTCAGTTACAGGAAGCATTAAATCCAATAATACGATATCTGGCTGTTCGGCAAGGATTATCTGCGAGGCATCACTGCCGTCATCTAACGCGGTAACATCAAAATCTTGCGCTACAAAGTAATCCTTTAGCATTCGCTGAAGTTTCAAATCGTCTTCAACGATGATCATTTTAGGTTTTGTCATTCCGTTATCAGCCTTGTTGTGCGTTTAATTTATTGAGATTACGTGACCGCATTTAATCTTGGTGGTTACTGTTGTTGCATATTAATCGCAAATGCGTCACGAAGAAATTCCTGATGCGAATGATTAAACACTTTCCACGCTAGTTCAATGCCGATTTGTGATTTTTGCTTGGGTTTTTCAGTAGGTTAAAAGGGGGTTTTAGTCTGTTGGCGAAGAAAGCCGGAAATGGGAGCTCTAATGTCGAGTTTTTGATTTAATAACAAAAGAGCCAGCCATGAAGTATCTTTTTTAAAGAGGTTTCACGGCTGGTTGGAACTTAATTGGATTTTAAGTTAAATATTAAGGCTACGGTTTGAACCTAAGCATGCGTATTTCTCTGTTCCGAGTTATGATTTTTGGCAAACAGAACAAAATCGTCTAGTGGCATTGGTTTTGCGAAATAGAAGCCTTGTACTTCGTGACACCCGGCGTGGTCTAAAAAATCAAGGTGCTCTTTTTCTTCAATGCCTTCGGCAAGTACATTGAGTGAGAGTTCGGTTGCGAGCTTACAAATCATGCTCAAGATAGCTTGGTCATTGGTGTTGTTAAGTAAGTCCTTTACAAACTCTCGATCTATTTTTAATCGATCGATAGGGAGTAGTTTCAAATAGCTAAGAGATGAATAACCAGTACCGAAATCATCTAACGCTATTTCAATTTTTAACTTCTTTAAGTCATTCAATACAGCCACGACCTTCGACACATCACCCAACATGGCACTTTCTGTTACTTCTAATTCCAGTAAATTCGGAGAAAGGCCAGTCTTTTCTAAGGTTAGTTGTGTCAGGTCTAAAATGTTCTGTTCGGAAAACTGAATGCTCGAAATATTAACGGCAACCTTTACACCAGCAAGCGCTTTATGTTTCTGCCACTGTTGGCAATCAGAGGTAGCTTGTTCAAAAATATGAGCACCCATTGGAATTATTAAGTGGGATTGCTCTGCCAGCTCTATAAAAAGGTCAGGCCTTACGAGGTCTCCATTTGTTTTTTTCCAACGCATCAGCGCTTCGGCACCAATGATACGATTGGTCTTTAAGCAAAGCTGAGGTTGGTAATAAGGAATAAATTCTCTGTTTTCAATCGCATTGTTTATCTCTTTGATTAATGCTATACGTCGCAACGTAGCATTTGATAGTTCAGGCTGATGCTTAACCGTAATGTCATCGCCTTTTTCTTTGGATACATATAGAGCGATGTTCGCTTGAATGAGCATTTCAGAACTGCTTTGTGCGCCATTTGAACTGCAGGTTGCACCAAGGTTAGCCACTAGTTTTATCTTGTTATCATCAATGATAATTTCATTTGAAACCATATCAATCAACATAGCAAAAAAAGCATCCGCACCTTCATTACCATTGTGTTCTTTTGCAGGTACAGCAATACAGAACTTATTTTCATCCAATCGAGCTAAATTAAAATCAACCATGGTTGTGCATGCGGATAAGCGGTTGGCTAGATGAAGCAAGATTGTGTCCCCGGCTTTATAGCCGAGTGTATTGTTGATATCTCTAAAACGTTTAATATCAATGATTAACACGGTGACGCGTTCATTTTTTTCTTTGTATTTATTGAGCAACTCATCAAGCGATCGCAAAAACCCAAGACGGTTCGGCAACTTAGTGAGCGAATCATAGTAAGCCAGTGTTTCGATTTCTTTTGTTAATGCTCTACGTTGCTGCTCTTTATCATAAAGGCTAGAAAAAGCACTTTGTAGTTCCGTTATCTCGTAATATTTTGCTGGTGGTAAAGATGCACTTTCTTCTTTACCTTGTGCCAATAAACTAAGAGAGCGAGTGATGTTTTTTAACGGAGTCGATACTCGACGAGCGATGGCAAAGTTAATAAACATCACCGTCATAAAGCTGATTATGCTAATAGACATCAAAGATTGATTGATCATCTTTCCATATTTTAGCCATTCATCTACAACTGTATTTACCTCGAGAATCCCTCGTACATCGTTGAGTTCCCAATCGTGTTTAGGAGAGTCGGGGTGGCTATTGTGGCAGTTTACACAAGTTTGGTCATAGAGGCGGTCTGCCCGAGCGACGCGTACTCGGGTTCTGTCTTGCTCTTGTACAAACTCGACGTAGAACTCATCTGGTTTCTTGTTAATCGCTACCCACGCCCGTTGTTGAAATTCGTCAAAAAGCCTACCTTGACGGTTTTTAAAAGGATAAGGGCTGGTAAACGAGGTCGTGATGGTGAGATCTTTATCAGATTTATCAAGCATTTCGATTAAGAAGGTAGCAGGAACCGGAATACTGTTCTCTAAGGATTGGTGCTGGGCTGTTGCCACGAGTTCTTTACTATCAACAACTTTCTGAACGACATTTGATGAGTAATAGTTACGAATACTATGAAATGTAGTCACATAGTTCTTTGCATTTTCAACCGACACTTTTTGAACGAAATCTTCAAGGATAACGGTCGATATTAAAGAGAATAGTAAAATACAAGCAAGTGCTATTCCTATGATTGGATAAATAATGGTCCAAGATAGTGAACGCTTCATTGTCTACCTTTATTGATATTTTTAATTGCCTGACACTACTGAAGTGGCTTTCCATGTGGCTTGTTGATGATTTGTTAGCATTATATATAATTTTAGAGTGGCTGAATGTAAGCTCGTGTAACTGGTCTTATGAGTTGATTTGCACTCTGAGGTGAGTGTTTTTAGCAAGGAAGGGGGCGAGGACATAGATGAAATACATTCCATTACATAGTTACGACAGATAATTTAATTGTTAACCAATAGAATTTCTCCAATCAAAATTTTGGGGAATAATGGTATGAAATACTATCGAAATACGTGGCTAGCGTTACCTTTGGCTCTCTTGGCTGGCTGTAATTCAAGTTCAAACGCGGGACAATCAACCACCATTTCGCAAAAGAAACCTAAGGCTGACTACGTATTTTCTTCAGCTAAACTTGGTGAATTGTATCAAGAGAGGCAAGAGCTCCAAGAAGAGGCTATTGTAGTGGTCAAGTAAAACTGGCCACAGTTTTATAAGGGAACCAAAACTGTCGTTCCGACTCATTTGGTGTTAATCCACCATTGTATTGATGTGGACGATGCTGGTTGTAATAACCAACCAAATAATCCGTTATTGCTTTCTGTGCCTCTGTAAAACTTCTATAGCCATTCTTTGGTACCCATTCCGTTTTTAAACTTCTGAACACTCGCTCCATAGGACTATTATCCCAACAGTTCCCTCGACGACTCATACTTTGAGTGATTCGATATCTCCATAGCAACTGACGATATTTTTTACTCGTATAGTGGCAACCTTGATCCGAGTGGAACATTACACCAGACGGCCTTCCGCGGCTCTCATTGGCCATGGTCAGCGCCTTGCCAGTCAATACACTATCTGGTGAGTTAGACATTGCCCAACCGATGACTTTTCGTGCGAACAAGTCAATAACAACGGCTAGATAAGACCATCTCTCCCCCGTCCAGATATAAGTCACATCGCCACACCAGACTTGATTCGGCTCAGTCACCGCGAACTGACGATTTAACCGGTTAGGTATATGAACATGTTCCTGCTGTGTTTTTTTGTACGTATGTTTTGCTAGCTGGCAACTGACTAAGTCTAGTTCTTTCATGAACTTACTTGCTCGGTAACGGCTAAGTCGAATACCTCTTGCTGTGACTATGTCAGCAATGGTTCTCGCTCCAGCGGAACCATTGCTCAGCTCATAAGATCGGCGAACTTCGGCACGAACAAGCACATGCTCTGACGACAGAGATTTATCTCTATTTGCCCAATAACGATAACTACTGCGATGAACCCCGAACACTTCGCAAAGCCGTTTCACAGCATAACTCTTCTTGAGTTTCTCGATCATCGAGAACCGTTCAGGGAGTCTGACATCAAGAGAGCCGTAGCCTTTTTTAGAATTTCCTTTTCTTCTTCAATGCGTTTGATTTTCTTTTTAAGGTCACGAATTTCTCTTTGCTCTGGAGTGAGTGGTGATGAATTTGGTGTCTTACCAGCTCTTTCAGCTTTGAGTTGCCTTACCCAGCTTTCTAACGTAGTTTTTCCAATCCCCATTGCTTCGCAGGTTTCTTTATAGGAACGTCCCTGGTCAAGCACTAGCTGAGCGCATTCAAGTTTAAATTCTGGGTTAAAAGTGCGTCTTTCACGCTTAGTCATAATGTCACCTGTTTTAGTATCGAGATGATCATACATCACCTCTTAATCAGGTGGCCAAATTAACTATGCCACTACATATGAAGCTCTCTTACGATGGTATTTTGTATGAAAAAATTCAGTTTGCTGAAGACATTAGTGATAAGCAAAAAGTGATTAAGCTTTCGGATGGCTTAGGCCAAAGTGTTGATCTGTACTTTCCTGAAGCTGGGTTTGATAGTTGTGGTATTTATACAGAGAGCAAGGGCTTGGATCTATTTGATTGTGATGCAGCACTGCGCTTTACTTCTAATGATACTACGTCAATAAAAGCAATGACGAAGGATAAAAAAGTCTCCGTTAAGCTTGAATACCAAAACGAGTTGTCGCAATACGTGACGAGCCTGGGTTCGACGATTCTGAGTAAATCCAAAAATGGTAATAAAGTCACCATTACCACATCGTTTGCCTTCAACGCTTTTTACCGCGATGTGCTCAACGAGACTGGCGTTGTTGAGCGCATTACTTCCACTCTAGGCGCATCAACCTATTCTCAGCTTTTTGATATCGTGAAGTTATACCGAGGCAGTGAGATGACGTTGAAGTTCACTAACCATATCGGTGGCAGTGCTGATGATGAAATCAACATGTACACCGGGCGCATGATCAATAACAGCAAGATGACGACGGTTGTGACTCCAACGGGTTCGGTTTTCTCGGGTGGTACGGATCTATTTGCTGCTGGCAACTCACGTATTTTGCAACGCGCTGATACTACCAAGGCCATTGAACTGAATAAGCAGGTGGGTGTGCATAGTTGGGCTGAAGGGAATAAAACGGCCAAAGAATTCCCATACACCAATGAGAGTCATCGTCAGCAAGCGACCTATTTTAAAAAGGTGATGGG